>NZ_JAQZSD010000058.1:0-72619 GCF_028674935.1 Lysinibacillus sp. CNPSo 3705
TCCGCGTCACCACGGACACCCTTGCTCTTGGCTAACCTCTACTTCTGTCTTCGGGGTTCGGGACTTACACCCTATAGTTCATACGCATGCCGGGCGCACCTAAAAAAGTAACCATCCATAAAATGGATGGTTACTTGAATGTTTTATTTATTAAATATCCGCACAAAATTCAATAGTGGTTTATAGTTTTTACCCGCGAGTCCGATGACTTCAACCAAAATTTCAATTGCAGTTAAAATGACCGCTACGAGTAAAATGGCACCCCATACTTTTGCCATTGAGAAAATGATGGCTGCTAAACCAAACATAATGGCAATCCCATAAATAATGAGTACTGTTTGACGATGTGTGAAGCCCATATCTAGTAAACGGTGATGCAAATGTGATTTATCTGGATCAGACCATTTTTTCTTCATACGTACGCGACGAACAATCGCAAAGAATGTATCAGAAATTGGCACACCTAGTATAATAACTGGGATAATTAATGTTACGACCGTGATATTTTTAAATCCAAGCAATGCGAGCACCGATATCATGAAGCCTAGGAATAAGGCTCCGGTATCTCCCATGAAAATTTTCGCTGGATGGAAATTGTAAAATAAAAAGCCAAATGTTGCTGCCGCTAAAATGGATGCGATAGCTAAAACGAACATATTGCCCATAATAAAAGCCATGATTGCTAAAGTAATAAGGGCTATCGTTGACACACCGGCAGCTAGGCCATCTAAGCCATCAATTAAATTAATGGCATTTGTAATACCAACAATCCAAAGAATTGTTAAAGGGATACTTAGTAATCCAAAATTTAATTCACCTACAAATGGTAAATTAATCATCTCAATTTGAATTCCACCTACAAAAATAACGATAAGTGCCGCAACAAGCTGACCAATTAATTTTGCTTTTGCAGAGATTTCACGCATATCGTCAATGACACCTGTTGCTACGATAATACAAGCTCCAATTATAATTGCCAGTAAAAAATCGCTACCATTTTCATTGTATATCAAAATCGGCTGGAATATAGCCACAGCTATTAAAAACGCAAGGAAAATCGCCAATCCCCCAAGTCTTGGCATAATTCGTGCATGTACTTTTCGATAGTTTGGTGCATCGACAGCACCTATTCTGAATGCTAATCGTTTAACTAGTGGAGTTAACAATATTGAAGCAACAAATGCTGCTATTAAAGACACGTAGAGCATGTCTCTCCTCCTCAAAAAAATAATCTACATTTAAATTCTAATTGATTATAGCACGAACAGACGCCGAAATATACTTTTTCTATTTATTTTCCACCATTTCACAAATATTATTCCTCTTTTTCAAGTTGGAAGAATGCTGCATGTCAAATGTAGTCATCATTCGTAAAATTTGATAAAATAATGTAGTGTCTAGCATTTAGACAACTTAAAAGGAGCGTAAATTTCATGTTCTCAATTTTTAAACGTAACAATGAGCAAACTAGTGCTCGTCAATTAAAACGCTACTATAAAATAGTAGATCAAATTAATAGTCTTGAAGAAAAATATGTTACTAAGTCAGATGATGAATTAAAAGAAATGACTTTTATTTTCAAGGATCGTTTAGAACAAGGTGAACCAATTACATCTATCATCCCAGACGCATTTGCTGTTGTACGCGAAGCCTCAAAACGTGTATTAGGTATGCGTCATTTTGATGTACAGCTTATCGGTGGTCTTGTTTTAACTGAAGGCAATATTGCAGAAATGCCTACAGGTGAAGGTAAAACACTTGTCGCTTCTCTTCCTTCCTATGTACGCGCATTAGAAGGTAAAGGTGTTCACGTTATTACTGTAAATGACTATCTAGCTAAGCGTGACTACGAACTTGTCGGTCAAATCCATCGTTTCCTTGGTTTAACAGTTGGTTTAAATATACCGATGATGGAACCAGATGCCAAAAAAGATGCCTATAACGCAGATATTACATATGGTGTAGGTACTGAGTTCGGATTTGATTACTTACGCGACAACATGGCTCACAGCTTGGCTGATAAAGTACAGCGTCCTTATCACTTCGCCATTATCGATGAAGTCGATAGTGTCCTTATTGATGAGGCAAAAACACCACTCATTATCGCTGGGAAAATGGCTGCGAATGATGAACTACATCGCATTGCTTCTATGCTAGCTAAACGTTTTAAAGAAGAAGAAGATTACGATTTTGATGAAGAAACAAAAGCTACTTCTTTAACAGATAAAGGCATTGAAAAGGTTGAGGCTGCCTTCAATGTTGATAATCTATATGATCTTGAACACCAAACACTTTACCATTACGTAATCCAAGCGGTGCGTGCACACGTAATGTTTAAGCGTGATGTTGATTACATCGTAAAAGATGACAAGATTGAGCTTGTTGATATGTTCACAGGTCGTATTTTAGAAGGCCGTTCACTATCTGATGGCCTACATCAAGCAATTGAAGCTAAAGAAGGCGTAACGATTACTGAAGAAAATAAATCACAGGCACAGATTACAATTCAGAACTATTTCCGTATGTATCCGAAGCTTTCCGGAATGACGGGTACGGCGAAAACACAAGAAAAAGAAATCCGCGAAGTGTACGGCATGGAAGTTATTCAAATTCCAACAAACCGTCCACGTCAACGTGTCGATCAGCCTGATATTATTTTCAAAAAACAAGAAGATAAATACAAGTTCGTAGCTGCTGAAGCTAAACGTCGTCACGAAAAGGGACAACCTGTTTTAATTGGGACAACGTCAATACTACAATCCGAAACAGTGGCCGAATACTTAAAGAAAGAAGGCTTAAAATTCCAATTGCTGAACGCTAAAACGGTTGAGCAAGAAGTTGAGCTGATTTCACAAGCTGGTCAGAAAGGTCGTATTACTGTAGCAACAAATATGGCTGGTCGCGGTACAGATATTGTGCTGGATGAAGCAGTTCACCAACTTGGAGGCTTATATGTCATCGGTACCGAAAAGCATGAAAGCCGCCGTGTAGATAATCAACTGCGTGGTCGTTCAGGTCGCCAAGGTGACATAGGCGAAAGCCGCTTCATTCTCTCTATTGAAGATGATATGTTCCGCCGTTATGCAAAAGAAGAGGTTGAAAAATTCTCAGAAAAAATGGTTGTTGATGAAAAAGGCATTATCCAAAACAAAGAGGTTCAAGAACTCATTAACCGCACACAACGTATTGTGGAAGGCTCTCAATACGGTATGCGTGAATACAACCTAAAATTAGATGATGTTATCAATGATCAACGTACAGTTATTTACGGACTACGTGATAAAATTTTAGCTGGTGAAGATTTAATAGAACAATTAAAGCAAATGTTCTATGAAACTGTAGATTTTGCAGTACGTGATGCCGCTCCTGAAGAATTACCTTCAGTCGAATGGGCTTATGATGATATGGAAAGAACCTTAAATAGTCTCTTCCTTTCACCCGTTACAATTGATAGAGAAGTAGGAAAAGTAATCCCTATTTTAGATTCACTTCAGGAACCTGTTGATGAATTAACAGCAAAGATGGAGAAATTTTCACAAAATGAACAAGTTATGACGATAATACCTCAAGTGATGCTAAGTTACTTAGATAGTGGTTGGGTAAAACACTTAGAGGATATGGCACACTTAAAAGAAGGTATTGGGTTACGTCATTATCAACAAGAGGATCCTATGCGTATTTATAAGCGTGAAGGTTTAGAATTATTCGCCAAAAATTTCCAAGAATTACGTCGTTCTATTATTATTGAAATTACAGGCTTCATGAAAATGATTGAAGCACAAATGGAGGTACAATAATGGGCTTATTCTCATTCTTTAAAAAATCAGACAAACTTGGGCAAGAAAATACAATCGACTCTAAAGATTTACTGCAAAACATCAAGGTAGAAAATACAGACAATAATCAGGATGTTGTGACGAAATTATCTTACCATCCAGATTGGGATGTACCTCAAGAGCAAAAGTATATCTTTAACTTCCTTGCTAATGAGCTAGAACCATTGAAGCCAAATCAATTATCACTTTCTTCTATTAGTATAGAAGAAGATATGCGCTCTAAAAAATGGCAAGTGCGTGCATTTTTCCGCTCATCATTATCTCAAGCAATTGAGCTTGGTGAAATTGAGCTGTTTATTATGGATAAAAATGACGAGCTTTTAGCATCTAAAAAATTCGACTTTTCAGCACTTGGCACAATTCCAGCAGAAAGTGCTCGTCCATGGGTATTTGAATTTGAAAAATCAACGATAAAAGTCGATGAAGTACCAGAAGATGGCTGGAAAATCGCATTCAACCTTGTTTCCCTTCGCGGTCACCAATTAGAATTAGATCCATCATGGGAGAAACAACTACCTGAAGCACAAAAAGAAGAACTTGCAAAAATCGTAAAAACTTTACCTAAGTTAGGTGAAACAGAAGTAAACTTCACCGGCCTACAAGCAAAACTAGCTGATAACGGTAATTTAAATGTATCTATCTTCATTCGTAACGGCCATAATAAAGCGATTAACTTAGAACAATTACCATTAGAAATTATTGACGCAACAGGCAAACAAATCGCTAAAGGTTCATTTAAAATGGATCCAATATTAACTGTACAACCAGACTCAACAAAGCCATGGACATTTATCTTCCCTGCAGAGCTTGTTGACGCGAAAGATGCCGATCTTTCTCGTTGGACAGCACGCGTAACACAATAAAGTGTTGAGAACCCTTCTTTTTTTAGAAAGAAGGGTTTTTTTATTTGTTTCAGCGATGTTCTGTTTTCTATCAGCGGGTCTAACTCTCTTATTAGTGATATTTCGCTTTCTATCAGCGATTCTCGCACCTTTATCAGCGATTTTCCTCGTTCTATCAGCGATTCTGGCTCTCTTATCAGCGATGTTTCGCATTCTATCAGCGATTCTGGCTATTTTATCAGCGATGTTCTGTTTTCTATCAGCGGGTTTGGCTCTCTTATCAGCTATGTTCCACTTTCTATCAGCGATTCTGGCTCTCTTATCAGCGATTTTCCGTTTTCTATCAGCGATTTTGGCTCTTTTATCAGCGATGTTTCGTTTTCTATTAGCGGGTTCTGGCGCAGCTATGTTCCGCGTCCTATCAGCGGTTCTAGCTCCTCAGCTATGTTCCGCGTTCTATCAGCGATTCTCGCATCTTTATCAGCGTTGTTCTATGTTCTATCAACAACTGTTCGCCTTCATTCCTGCTCTTTTATCTAACTCCATGAAAAAAGCGATTATTGCGTATTTGCAAAAATCGCTTTTACTTTATTTAATAGCGTCGAAACGTTTATAAGCTACTAATCTTGTAGACCAGTAAGAGTATGTAACGTCCGAAATTTCAACACCGTCTGACCCTGCATGGATAAATTTATTGTTACCTATATAAATACCCATATGTGATATTCCATCTTTATACGTATTTTGGAAAAATACTAAATCTCCTGCTACTGGATTTTTAACTTGTGTTGTATTGCCGTTGAAATATCCTTCGCTACTGTCTCTTCCAATTTTTAAACCACCTTGATTAAAGGCGTAGTAAATAAGGCCACTGCAATCTAGACCTTCAGGTGTGTTGCCACCATAGAGATATGGTGTTCCTACTAATGAATTCGCTACGTCCACTGTTTTCTTATAAATAGCTTGTCCATTAGCTGCAGGATCTTTAGTCGTTACTGTTGATGTTCCCGCATCTGAAGATCCGTTATTATTATGTACTGTGTCATTTTCGGGTAATGAAGCCTCTGGAGATAATTTTAACACTTGTCCAACGAAAATTGTGTCTGTCGTAAGTCCATTCCAGTCTTTTATGTCCTTTATTGTTACATTATATTGCTTAGCAATTTTGGATAATGAATCGCCTTTAACTACTGTATGTGAAACAGTTGCGGGCTTTGATGGTGTTGTTGGTTTTGGTGTTGTTGGTTTTGGTGTTGTTGGTTTTGGTGTTGTTGGTTTTGGTGTTGTCGGCTTAGTTGTTGATGGATTTGAAGGTTTTACCGCATCATTAGAAGCTTGCTTTGAAACTTCAAGCTTTTGCGCGACGTAAATCAGATCATTCTTTAAATTGTTCCAGTTTTTTATGTCTTGTACTGTTACTTTATTGCTTTGAGCAATTTTCGTTAAAGTATCTCCTTTTTGCACGGTATAAGTAGCTGCCTCTGCGGTCTGTAATGCTAAAAAAGAAGTAGCAATAGTGCTTAAAGCAAGGATTCTTAATTTTTTTGCTTTTTTCATATCATTTTGCCTCCGTTCGTGCTAAAATATTTCCTTGTGTGTCTATCATACTAGATAATTAAGAAATCAGAAATCAGAAAAATTGACTATTTTTCAAACAATTTATGAAAACTACTGATTCCGACAGATTCTTACAAATTGTAATAGAATATTAATTGCAAGATTAGTATTCATATGATAACATACACTTCTGTATTTAAAATTTTTAGAAAGTTTCATCTTTTCAATCTTAAAGGAGTTTTAATTTTTATGAAGAACATCATGCTTTTCATTAAAGAAAATTTGGCAGTAGGTTTACTATTATTTGCCTTATTTTTAGGTGCCGGAAATATTATCTTCCCCCCATTATTAGGTCAACAAGCTGGTGAACATATTACGACAGCAATGATTGGTTTCTTAATAACAGGTGTCGGATTACCGCTATTAGCAATAGTTGCAATTGCGAAAGCGGGTGGCGATTTACAAATACTTGCTAATCGTGTCGGCCCTACTTTTGGTATTATTTTTACATCAATCGTTTATTTAGCGATTGGGCCATTTTTTGCAGTGCCACGTACAGGCTCTGTATCTTATGAAATTGGAATTGTCCCATTTCTCCCAGAATCAGCAACAGATCATTGGGCACCACTTTTCATTACTTCTGTCATATTTTTTGCCTTTATACTATTCTTAGCTATTAACCCTTCAAAGCTTGTCGATCGTGTCGGGAAAATTTTAACGCCTGTTCTATTGGCCGTTATTTTACTACTAGCGATTAAAAGCTTTATTTCCCCAATGGGTGAACCAGGGGTAGCTATCGGGAAATACACTGATTCTCCGTTGACTGAAGGCTTTGTTCAAGGCTACTTAACAATGGATGTACTAAGTGCACTCGTTTTCGGGATCGTTATTTTGCAAGCATTGCGCGACATGGGTATGTCAAATACTAAAAAGCAAGTCAAAACGACAATTTTCGCGGGAATTGTTGCTGCTATTGGCCTATCATTTGTCTATATCTCACTTGGGCAAATTGGTAACACTAGTATTAATGCAATTGGTACTTTTGATAATGGTGGGAAAATTATTGCGAAATCAGCTGAAGCTCTTTTTGGCAAATTTGGAACTATCATATTATCTGCTACAATTTTACTAGCGTGTATATCTACTGCTGTAGGTTTATTGACTGCCAATGCTCAATATTTCCATAAACTATTTCCTAAAGTTTCGTATAAAACGTTTTTAGTAATTTTCACAATTTTCAGTGCTGCTATAACAAACGTAGGTCTTTCTACAATTATTAGTGCATCACTACCTGTTTTATTAATCATCTATCCACTAGCGATGGTATTAATGGTTCTGTCGCTTTTTGATAACTTCTTTAAAGGTGGGAAAATTGTCTACATTTTAGCATTAATTCCTACATTCTTTGTAAGCTTGAATGATGGTTTAAAGGAAATGAAAATTACAATTGCACCATATGTGAACATTTTGAAAGCTTTGCCATTATACGAGCAAAGTCTAGCATGGCTTGTACCTGCAATAATCGGTGCGCTTATCGGCTTAGTCATTCATAAGCTCACAAAAAAATAAAATTTCTTCATCTAACTAGAATCTGATTGCTTTTTGCGAATAAGCTTCAAGCTTCTTTTAGACACCGACTGTCTAGGAATCTTGCATAAACTTACTTTTTCGCAAATGGCTAGCAGATTCTTTTTTTGTAGGTAACCCTCCTTTCCTATTCACGGTTATATGGAAATTCATGTATAATAAAGTTAATTAGAAAAGAGGTGTCCCATGAAAAAAATATTGTGGTCTTTTGTATTCGTTCTATGCTTTTTCATCATTCCATTGACAAACGCTTCTGCTGCGAGCAATGAACAACAGCTTGTAAAGGAAATCAAGGCAATTATTGAGGAAAACTATGTTGGAACCATCCACGGCAATTTACAAAAAGCTAAAACAATTCCTGAAATCATTGATATGCTAGACCCTTACTCCACATATTTTACGAAAAAAGAACTTGAAGATTATATGAATAGCATCGATCTATCAACAATTGGGATTGGTGTAATCATCGAAGAGCATGAAGATGGCGTTCATATTTTACAAGTGTTTGAGGATAGCGGTGCATCTAAAGCTGGTGTAGTTGCTGGAGACATTATTATCGCCATTAACGGACAATCCGTAGTAGGAAGCTCTACCCAAGAAGTCTCCTCCTTATTATCTGGTGACGACAATACGAAAATAGAAGTGACGCTTCGACATGCAGATGGTAAAACTTCAACTACAACCATTACACGGAAAAAATTCACATTACCGAATGTGGAATCTGCGTTACTGTTTGGGGATGTTGGCTATATTGCTATGTCATCCTTCTCAGAAGACGGTGCAAAGCTTGTCAAAGATGCGCTTATTCAATTAAAACAGCGTGGTGCAACCTCTTTTATACTTGATTTACAAAACAATGGCGGAGGCTATGTATCAACAGCTGAGGAGATTGCAGGGCTATTCCCAAAAGCAAAAATTGCCTACTTACTGGAAGAAGCACATGCCTCTTATAAAATACGTGCAGTCAATCAAAACGAAAAATTCCCAGCAGATACACGTATTCTAGTAAACCGTTATAGTGCTAGCGCCTCTGAAATGTTAGCAGCAACATTACAAGATCAGCAATCTGCTATTTTATACGGAGAAACTACGTATGGAAAAGGCTGTATGCAAGGCTTTTTTGAACTGCAGGATGGTAGCTATTTAAAGCTTACAACTGGTAATTTTACAGGTCCATTAGGGAAAACGATTAATGAGGTTGGGGTAAAACCGAACGTCCAAACAAAGACCGCTCCTATTTACCAGGCACATTATGATGCAATTAAAGCACAATATACAAATTATAAAGAGCTTGCAAGCTTAAAAAACGTACCAACTTCTAAAACATTTACTGTGAAATTCTCACAAGCACTCGCTTCGCAAATTGCTGAAGGTAGTGTACAACTCGTTACTTTAGGCGGTAACGAAGTACCCGTTACTACAAAAGTTGATGGTCATTCATTACTTGTTACTCCATCAAAACCATTAAACAGCGGACAAGAGTATATGCTACTCGTTCATCCATCTATTCAAAAAGAAACAGGCAATAAGCTTCAAAAAGGCGTTTATCTTCATATTACAGTTAAAAAATAAGGCTAAGACAAATGTGTTTTGGCCAACAAAAATACCGAACTATCCAATGAAACTCTCATGAAGTGTTTCGGAATAGTTCGGTTTTTCTGTTTATCGTGTTTTGTTAATTATTCGGCTTTATGTCTCAGCCTCATTCAATTTGACAAATATTTGTATTTACTTCTCTTAAAAAGTATAAATGAACTAAGTCGCTTGCTAACTCGCATGGCTGTTTTTTTTGTTCAAGTAAATTTGTTAATATTAAACGCTCTAAGGATCCTACAAAACTATCTACAACTATGTTTATGTCTGCACAATATGATTGTAATATATGGGCACAATCATAACGATGTATAAGGTGAGTAAATTGCTGTGTAAGTCGAGATTTAACTACAAGTGACTGCTTAGATTCAAATAATCCAATTTTTGTTAATTTAGGGTTATCAATTATGTAAACGAATAACATTTGTATTTTTTGCTTTAGCTCTGTAACAAAGCCTTCTAATCCCTCTTCGCCTTCTTCTAATTGTTTACCCATAATTTCATCAAACCCTTGCTGAAATCGTTTATTCAGATCGGTGTAGAGAGCATCCTTACTTTCAAAATATAAATAAAAAGTTGGCTGTGTTACATTCGCGGCTTTGACAATGTCACTAATCTTTGTATCATGATACCCTTTTTCAGAAAATAACGCTAAAGCCTTTTCAAGCAATAATTGTTTACTTCGTTCACCATTTGAATTAACCTTCCTACCTCTTGCCATACTTCCCACCTTATCTAATTTGTAGTAGTCATAGTCCTTTAGACATTACTGAAATAATGCCAATTTATCCATATGTTCATAAATAATACCACTATTAATAAAACTAATTATAATACAGCTCCTATTTTTTCACTATAAAATATTATAAATATAACAAGTTTTTTGCAGATAGTGCTTATAGTGTCCAATCGAGTTTTATTCCTTTCAACGACCAAAACAGGTGCGTTCATACCTTTTTCCCACTACAGGCTACTCGCTTTTACACTAGGGCTTAATGGCACCTTAGTAAACTCCCTTTATTCGAACAACAATAAGCATATCAACACACCTGAAATAAAAAAGTGGGTATCCCGTGCTTTCCAAGATACCCACTTTTCCCTATTATTTTAAAAATTTCCGTTTTAGTTTATCACTAAATTCTTTTACTTCTTTCACGCCAAATAATAAGTACGAGCCAACAACTACTGCACTAAAAATAACAAGGCCTACAATGAAAGTTAGCCATATGTTGTTGAATACTAAAAACTTGCTTGAAAAATACAAAACAATCGTGATAATAATCATTGGCGGAACTGATCTGAAAAATTGCAGCTCTTTGCTAAAGATCCCCATTTTCAAGTCATATTTATAGGCTGCATAAATAATTAGCATAATAAAGTTTGTTACTGAACTTACTAATGTACCCCATGCAATCGCTTCTGCTCCATATTTATCGACAAGCAACTTAATAACGGCAATGTTAATAACAAATACATTTATTAGGCTGAAGATAACAGGTGCCATTGAGTCACCCTTTGCATAATAAAAGCGCGTTATATACCCGTTTGCAGCTAAAAAATACATCGATAAACAAAAGATTGCCAGTACTGGTGTAGTAATTGCAGTTGAAATTGCATCAAAATTACCACGTTCATAAACAACCTGCACGAGATTCTCTGCATAAAAATATGAGTAGACTGTTACAGGATAAAGTAACAACAATAGATAATGTAGCCCTTTTGAGTATAAGCTTTTAATGGAAGCAAGGTCATTCTCTGCTTCTTTTTGACTCAAAATTGGAAAGATAACTGTCGTTACTGCTGTAATTAAAATTGCTTGCGGGAATTGCATAAGTCTTGATGCATAGTTTACAGCAGCTACTGCCCCTTCAGATAACATTCCTGCAAAAACACGCTGTAATAATGCATAAATTTGAATGGTTGCCCCACCGAGCATAATCGGTAACGTCATTATCCACAATTGCTTTGATGCAATATTTCGTTCAAATGAAAAACCAACCTTAAATGAATCCAATTTACGATATCCAATAATCAGGAAATATACCATTATTGCTGCACTGACTAATGCACTAATACCGTATCCAATTGGACCGATAAAAAGGGATAAACCTACAGCAATCACTAAAAAGATTGCATTATAAATTAAAATAGCAAAGCTAGACAAATGGAATTTATGATTTGCGTTTAGCAATCCACTATACCATGAGGACAATACGAGTAAAATTGACGAAGGCATCATCCAATAATATAGATTTTTAGCTAAATCTAACTCACTTTGACTAAATGCCTTTTTATCTTTACTTTGGTTAAACATCTCCATAATTGGATTAGTGAACGCTAACATTAAAATTGTCATTATTGAAACCGTTAACAAGACAATTGTGAAGGACTGTTTAACAAATAGCGCACGATCCGTTGTTTCCCGATTATAAATTGAGATAACAGCAGTAGTAAATGCACCACCTACGACTAGATATAAAAAGTTTGGAATTGTGTAAGCTGTGAAAATACTATCAGCAATATAGGTACTTCCATAGTAATATCCGATAATCATTTCACGTAAAAATCCAAATATACGGGCCACGACATTAATAATCGCAACTGCCCCAACTATTTTTATAAACTTATTCATAGGCCATCCCCACCTTCAATGGCCGACTTATAAATCTCTATACAGCGAGCTGTTATATTTTTTTCATCGTGAAGGGCTAATACTTCGTCGACCGCTTCACGATTCATATATTGTTCTTTTGGCGTGTTCACGGCACGCAGCATCTCCTCAGATAAAACCATCGCATTTTCGGGCTCCACTAAATGCCCTGCGCCCTCTCCAAGCAAAGATACAAGTCCGCCTACTTTTGAAGCAATAACAGGTGTATCTGTCGCTAATGCCTCTAATGCCACTAATCCAAAACCTTCTAAATGGGATGGTAATACAAAGACATCACTTGCTTGGAACCACTTTACTAGTTCTTGTTGTTTTAGTGGATCTATAAATTTGACGTCTTCACTGATCAATGGTTGCAAGGATTGGAAAAATGCCTGATCTCTTCTAGAACCTACAATATTTAACTCTAAAGGCCGAGATACTTTTGTTTTTAGCATTTGGAAAGCCTGTAACAGCTCTTCAACGCCTTTTTGTTTTATAACATTTCCTACAAATAAAAATCTGAATGGCTCAGTAGCTAATTGCAATTCTTTGCACACTGCTACTTGATTGCCTTTTGTGAAAACCTCACGATTCACACCCATGCTAACGACAGAGATTTTACCTTTTTCAATCCCAAAATCTTGTTCAATTTGTTGAGCTAAGACAGGACCTACTGCGATAATATGTTCACTTTCACGTAAAATACTCTCTGTCCAATTACGAATTCTTGCGTTCTTTTTCGCCATGCGCTCAATATCTCCACCATGAGCTGTAACGATAAATGGTATACCAAACATTTTCTTTAATAGGAGCGACAGCATACCAGATGGAAACACATAATGTGCATGTGTGACATCAATAGACTTTCTGTTTTTTAAGCCTTTCATCAATGTCGATAAACCCCATTTTGTATATTTCATAATGGTGTTCTTCTTACCAGTTGCCGGATTAGTATTTACAGATATATCTACGTCTAGTCCTGCCTTTTCAAGAGCAGTGACTTGGTTTTTCACAAAAATACCGAATGATAAATGATCAGATGTTGGATACATATTACTAATGACGAGTATTTTTTTCATAGACGTGTCACTGCCTTTTTCATTAATTCCTGACCACGCATGGCCTCTTTATGAATGTGGGTAGCAATTTGTTTCGTCTCCGCAATCGACTGGTCCCAATTACTACTTAGTTTGCCTACTAATGTGGATAGAGCCTTCACATCATCCTCTATATCCTGCATTTGTAAGCAACGATCTGATGCGCCTACAAAGGACATAAAATCTTGTACTTTTGTATGATAGGATATCGCAATAATCGGAGTTTCTGAATCCGTTGCCAAAATAAGCGAGTGCAAACGTGTACCGATAATAATATCCTGTTCCTCCGTTACATCAAGTAATCGCTCCGGCACCAAATTTTCATCAATAATTTTTGTGTGTGCACGTTGTTGCATTTTTTTCTGAATATCCTTCGTCACAGTGACGTCCTGCGGGTATTTTGTGGCAAAGAATGTAATTTCGACATTATGCTCAGAAATTACATGATCTAAATTTTTCGCCATTCCTGTAACGTACGCATCATATTTTTCAACATTTCCTTCTGGCCAATAGTTTGCATTATAGTACGGAACCGCTGATACACCTATTTTAATTGGCTTTTCGGCGTAATGTTGACGATCACCTTTTAATGTAAATGCAGGATCACCAATAATATCTATTGGCTTTTTCACCCCAATACTTTGCAAAAGCTTTTTAGACTGGGGATCACGTACAGAGATATTTGCTGCATAACGACACATTGCGCGAATACTAATTTTCCCAGAAATCGTATCAAGTGGTCCAGCGCCACATCCGTAAATAATGTAGGGAACATTACTTTGCTTTGCCATCATTGCATACGCTCCATACAGGTGAGCCTCACGTTTATAAAAATCCATTAAAATACCACCACCACCAATGATGAGGAGGTCAAATGTTGAAACATATTGTTTATTATTTTTATAAGTATGGATAAACGTTTTAAATAAATTACTCTTCCTGTAATACAATGGATAGCTATGTACCCCATAACGTTCGGATGTTTGTTGTGTGTTATTACTAAAAACGGTAATGTCATCATTAGTTACCGAAAATGTTTGTTTTACTTGTTGAAGAATGCCGTATAATATTGATTCATCACCATTATTATCATTGCCGTAATTCCCCACAATGCCTATTTTCATTAAAAAACATCCTTTTACTTTTTAATACTGAGATTATACCACAATTGCACATTTACGTTCTTTTAAAAATAGTAAATATAAGATGAGCTTCAAAAGTTACTACTAATCTTGTGATCTGTTTGTTCATCAACAAAACATAAGGTTGATTTCCGTTGCGGCTAGGCGCTTTCTTGGAGCGTCCCAATCAATAACCTTTTATTTTAAAGAGAAAAATAGCAAACTAGGTAACACGACTAGTTTGCTATTTTTTAAATGCTAAGCCATTCTTTATTGATTAATTGCTCTATAAAGGAATAATCCGAAATGAGCGCGACTAATCGCTTCATCTGGCTTAAAGGTGTTATCACCATAACCAGTTGTAATTTTGTTTGCGGCTAACTGTTGAACATATGTGTATGCCCAATGATCCTTCGATACATCTTTAAAGTTAGTGCTGCTTGTCCCTTTTAGATTATAAGCTAATGCTACAACTTTCGCCATTTGTGCACGAGTTAAAGTAGCATCAGGATCAAAGACATTATTGCCCTTACCACTCATTATACCAGACTCAACTACAGCTGCGATTTGTTTATAATATATGTGATTCGCAGGAATATCCTTAAAGCCTGGATTTTTGACGTTTGATGTTTTTAAATCAAGTGCGCGACTAATAATAACTGCTGCATGTGCACGTGTAAGTTTGTCATTTGGTCTAAATGTGCCATCTGGATGACCTGTAATAATATTATTTTTTGTTAAATACTCAATTTCTTTATAGTACACATAGTTACTAGGAATATCTTTAAACAACGCAGCTTTTGCTACAGTTACAGTAGCCTCTACTCGCTTTGTTCCTAAAGTCGCTACTACTTTACCAGTAGCACCTGGATTTTTAGCTGTAAACTTACCATCATTAGTAATCGTACCGATATTACCTTCTACAGACCATTTCACTTGTGATGCATTGTAAACTAGCGGTTTGCCACCGTCATCCTTTGCATCCATAGTAAATTTAACAGTTTCGCCTGCTCCTACAGTTTTTGACTTTGGTGCAATGTCTATTGTTGCTGGAGCATCTACTACTTTCACTTGGAATGATTCAACAGGCGTGCCATCGTGGTTGATGAAAATACGATCATTACCAGCTGTCGTTGAAGTATAGTTCAAGCCGTTAACTTTTAAAGTATTACTCTCAGATGTTAGCGATACATGACCGTCTAATGGTAGCGCATTATAGTTTTCATCTAAAATGTATTGCACTGCTATACTAGACGAAGCACCTGCTAAAAGAGTTGCATAGCTTGTACTATTCGTATATTTAATATATTTTCCTTTGCCAGTTGGTGCCGTACTTACAGCTTGTAATGTTGCGGACACAAGACGCTGCGCATTGCCTGCATTTAATGGTAGGTTCGCTAATACGACATTATTATTACCGTAATTTCGAATACCCATCGTTGTTGAGCCGCCGCCATCTAAGTTAATTGCTCGATCAACACCAAGCGACACTAAATAGTTCGCAAGTTGAACCATATTCATCCCTGCGCTATGTTTCTGTTTTCCATCAACCGTAATAAAGTGTACTGTTTTCCCATTATTACTTGTCGCCACAATCGTACGTGCTGTAACCTCTGTTGCACGCTTACTAGATGTGCTCATCATAATGTAAGGTTTATTATCTTTTACTAAATACGGACCACTTGCCAGGATAAATTTTGCATCCTGCCATTGCTTATCAATAGCGAAGTTAACACTTAGCTCATCGCCAACTGCAATTTGGCTTAGCTTACTGTGCCAATCCCCACCTTGTAAAGATACGACAAAGCCAGTTGAAGGGATCGATATTTTTTCTTTTGATCCATAAGGTGTAATTTGTGTAACTTTCCCTGTTAATGTTTGACCAAATTTATTTTCAGTAACCGGAGCTCCAGTATCTACTACAATTTCAAAACCATATTCATTTGTATTTGTTGTTTTACTATAAAATTGTGGTGTGTAAACAATCGCTTCATATATATTACGTGCACGATTCATTCCTGTCATTTTATAGTCTTTACCGTTGTGAGAAAGGGTTACATTAAAATCAAAATAGTCAATGACACCCCTGCCATCTGGAGAAACACCAAAAGCTGTAGGGACATTCATGTATTCATCGGAGCCCTTTGAAACAGCTCCACCGTTTAAAATAACATTATCTTTACTTAGTAAAAATAATGGGAAACCTGCTGACATATCGAAGAAACTTGCATTAATAGCACCAACTACACGATTCCCCTCGCGTGAATTACGATTAGCATTTGCTACTGTCGATTCTCTGCCATTGACATTCGCGGGCATACCTAATTGTACTTCCGTCGTTTCGTCTACATCAATAGCAAGATGATTAATAGAATTTGTTTTGGTACTGCTGTATGTATATTGTTTATACTGCACACCATGTGATAATTTATATTCTTTTTTGACCGTTTGGGCTGCATAAGCATGTAACGGACTAACAACCATTGACAATAATACAACTAAAATTAGTAAATTTTTTGCTATTTTTTTCA
Organism: Lysinibacillus sp. CNPSo 3705; assembly: GCF_028674935.1. Lineage (NCBI taxonomy): Bacteria > Bacillati > Bacillota > Bacilli > Caryophanales > Bacillaceae > Lysinibacillus > Lysinibacillus sp. CNPSo 3705. The sequence continues at coordinate 16,815 of NZ_JAQZSD010000058.1, forward strand.
TTTTTTTGCGCTCCAGAGTAAAATGGAGCCCTCAACTCTCCCTTCACATGTTTTACTTCTATAACACTATCAAAAATATGCCAAAATATCCATGGAACATTTAAGCTATTTTCTAGTTATATATGAATTGTCATGAAAACTATTTATATAGTCTCATTTTATGATTTTTCAAATATTTGACCTTATCGTTACTCTATAACTTTGGTAAAATGATGTAGAAGTCTAGGAGGGTAAAATATGAAAAAACTATCAATCATTGCTTTGCTCATGACAATAATCGGCATGCTTCTTTGGCAACCTCAACTGGCATCTGCTGACGAACTAACAGGGCATTCACATGAACAGGGTCTTCGTTATTTAATTTCTAAAAATGCATTAGTAAAAGATGCAAAAGGAAGTTATCGTCCAAATGACAATGTGACACGTGGAGAGTTTGCTTCTTATTTAAGTAAAGCCATGAATCTTAAAGCGACAAGTGACATAGTCTTTAAAGATGTCCCAGATACATATGTACATGCAAAAGATATTAAGCTTGCTGCTTCAGCTGGTATTATTACAGGTTATGGAGATGGTTCATTTAAGCCTAATGCTGCTATTTCAAGACAGCATATGGCGGTTATGCTTGAGAGAGCTATCGATTATTTAAATATTCCTAAAGGTACGCCTACTATTACGTTTAAGGATAATGCATCTATCATAAAAGAATACCGTCAAGCAGTAGCTATAGGTGCACAACTAGAAATCATTAAAGGCGCTAATGGTTACTTTATGCCTGCAAAAAATGCAACAATTGGACAAGCATCTTCGTTTATTGTCCGCTTAATGCAACTTGCTGGTGATCCAGACGCTACTGCACCAAACGGTGGCAACACAAACGGCGGTAATACTAGCGGTGGTAATTCAAACGGTGGCGATACTAACGGCGGTAATTCAAACGGCGGCGATAATTCAAACGGCGGCGATACAAATACCGGATCTTCTAAATATGCTATTAAGGAAATTTCAAACGGCACATTGGTTGGTAACCAAGGATTCTCTACTTTTGAAGCTGCTGAAAAAGCCGTGACAAAAAATACACAGGTTATTGTCCAAAGTGATAAAATTGTGAAAATGTCTTCAGGCTACGCTGTAACAAATAATTACGTAGCACTAAAATCTGAAACAATTAATGACTCGCTTGCTGTGGCGGCAAATACTGAAATGGAATACCTCAGTAGTGATGCAACACAAGTAAAAGTTCGATTAGCTGGTCAAGTCGGCTACTTAAAACATGCTGATGTTACATTAATCCCATTTTCAATAAGCAAAGGTCGTTCTTACTATGAAAATGTGAATGGTGAAATTAAGCACACACTTTACGATTACAACACAAATAAATATTCTTCTAGCTATGTTTTCGGAAAAGCGCCATCCTTTATGAAGCAAAACGAAAAATACTATAGCTGGAACGGTATTTATTTCTCAAACGGCAATGGCTCTTCTAAAGGTGATGCCTATAACTATTATCAATTTTTACCTGCCCGTGCCCAAACACAATATACGGCACAAGAACTAGATGCTTATATAATGAATAAGCTTGCAGAGATTGAGAGTACAGGAGCTACCCTTTATAAAGATGCTACAAAGAAAAGTAAGTTAATAGGTTTAGGGCAAACATTGAAAGACGTAGAAGCAAAATCCCAAATTAACGCAATGCTTATTTTATCACTTGCCCAGCATGAGAGTGCTTATGGTATGAGTGAACATGCACAAAAGTTAAATAACCTATTTGGCTTGTACGTGTATGATACGAACCCACTAAACAAAAATTTTGATAGTATAGCTGACAACATCAATGAGCTTGTTGATAAATTCCTACAGCCAAACTACATTAATCCAGGGGGTACACCTGGTAAAAACTTTGCGAATGGTGCAGTAGTAGGTTCAAAAGCTCTTGGCTTTAACGTAAAATACGCGTCTGATCCATTCTGGGGAGCAAAAATTGCAGGGCACTATTACCGAGCTGAAAAGGCGTTAGGCTTTAAGGATGCTAATAAACCATACACAATCGGTCTAACAACAACAAACGGCTTAAACGTTCGCACAGGTGCAGCTACTAGCAATAACCCTCTATTCACATATGCACGCAGTGGTATGCCTGTGATCATAACTAGCTCTGCTACAAACGGCTGGTATGAGATCATTTCTGATAAACTGTATACAGGAAAAGCTTTCGTGAGCAAAGACTATGTACAAGTGATCAATACAGTAAAATAAAAAAGAAGTCGTCCTATAACGTAGGGCGACTTTTTATGTTGTTGAAAATCTATAATGGCAATATTATGGTGTCACATTGTTTTTTCGGCAAAATAAAGGGGAGCAAAATGTTCAACTTCCAAATTTTATCGACACCCACCTGCCATGGGAACACCCTAATAAAAAAGAGATGTCTCAAATAATATTTGAGACATCTCTATTATTGTTAATATGAAAGCTTTTTCTTATCTGTTTTAATAATCGCTGACGCAATTATGACAAAGCCTAGCATTAAAATAAAGATTAAATCAAGCAAGCCTGTATGCATAGACACTGTAAATAAGGTAATGACAAATGCATAAGCTACAGAGTGGAAGCTACGAATACCGCCCTGCTTCACTTTATTATAAATTAATGAGATTAATACACCATATAATAAGAAGCCTATCGCTACAAGCAGATAACCGCCGTCTAAGAATAATTGACCAATAAATGTTGGTGTTGTTGTTCTGTTAGGACGTGTAATATATTTACCTTCAGATTCGGCTAGAGAGTTTACAACTTCTGTTACTCTCATACGTGGTGAAACTTGTTCACCTGGTAAAATAGTACTGATGATACCTGCATGGATTTCTCCATTTAGGTAACCTTCCTTCTGCGTATATTCGATAATTTTACTTAAAACAATATGGCCTGTTACACTCTCACCATTTATTGAACGAATCCATTTTGGTGTTAAGTTAACTTGCTGCTCTACTGATAGCAGCTTTTCTTTTTCTGTTTCAGTCAATTCTACATCTGGTTGTTCACGGCTATTAAATTCTTTCGTTGTATCCTCTGATACAACACGAAGGAAGCCAAACATTGAGAATGCTACTCCGATAACAAACAGAGCTGTAAGGAACCATGTTAATTTCACACGTTTTACAACGTAATGGAAGATGATAATACCAGTAAATAACATGATAATTAATGGTGTACGGTAACCCATCAATAGGAATAAGAACATTACTGCAGCATAAATAGAGCCGTAGATTAATGTTTTTTTCCATGTTATATTTTTTTCTAAAATCATTTTATATGATAATAACAGTAAAACACCATACCATAATAATTGAGCAAAGAAGTTTAATTTTGGATCAAGGTTACGTCGATTAGATTCATCAGAAATTCCTAATCCACCACCGGAAGTCATCATTAATACATATGAAACTAAACCTAGTAAAGTTAAAAATACGATAAAATGAACAACATATTTCCCTAAGAAGGATAAACCAAATGATGGGATTGTCCACTGTAACTTATCAATAATGTACACACCAATGTAATAGCATATTACTGCTAAAAATACTGCTGGCCAAATTGATACACGTAAATTAAATAATTCAAATCGATGGAAATCAAATAGACTTGTAAAGAAATAGAGCATTAATACAAAAGGTAAAAAGAAATACGGCGAAAACGTATCAATTTTGTTGACCTTTGCAAAAGTTTGTTTCAGTTTATTCATAAATGTCATACATCTCAGAAGATGTGATTGCCCTCCTCTATCGCGAATCAAAATTGTTCATTCTTTTTATTTACTAAAGCAAAACAAGAGTTATTATATCATAAATACAGGTAGACTTATAGAAAGGAATGAATTGATTTTACATAAAATTATGCAATATTTTTCTTTTTTCCCTAAATTACGAGATCATCACCAAAACGTGTGGTTGATTTCCGTTCCAACTGGGCGCTTTGTAGCTGACGCTTCGCTTTCGCTACAGAAAACATTTGTTGCTGACGCTTCGCTTTCGCACAGAGCAAAGCTTCCTGGGGCGTCCGATAAGCCGCTTCGCTGCAGGGTCTCGGGCCAACAGATGTTTTTTGCGCGAAAGCGTGAGTGCAACGTAGCGACAGCAGCACGATGTTGGTCACGAAGGCGTTATCAGTTTATACCCAAAATTTATTGCATAAATTTCCCCAACTGTTGTTCCTCTTCGCTCTGACAACATTAATCGACAATCTATGTCAAATCACCATGCAAAAACCAACTTTTAATGTTTTATCCATTATTTAGTTGTATGATAACTAAGTAGTGCAAATTTCAGGGCTTAAGCACAATTCAAAATTAGCACGCAATTGAAGAAAAAATATACAAAAATAAGGATGTGGATTTAATGAAGAAATTATTCGTTTCACTACTCATAGCATGCTCTTTTATGCTCGTAGTTTTTTTAGCACCAACACAAGCTAAAGCAGCACAGAAAATCGGTGTCGTTTTCTCTGAAAGTAGTGAAAAATATGCCAATACTACACACCCTAGTGGAACATTTAATGGCCAACGTGTTTCTGAAAAGGTTGACTATAGCTCCACATATAATAAGGAACTAAAAGCTTTTCTTCTCTATCAGCAACAAGGCTTCCAAGTAGAGAAAATTTATGAGAAAGACTTAAATAATTTAGAAAGTTTAAGTCAATATGATGCAATCGTCTTTGCCTATACAGTCATGATGAATCATCAGCAACGCGAAAATGTTAAAATGTACGTTCGAAATGGCGGTGGTGCAATTTTTGCCTTCCAGACAGCTCGAAATGAATCTACAAAATTCCCTAAACTCGGTCAAATGGATCTCTCTCCATTGATTTACGATGTCGATTCTTGGGTGATGGAGTGGGATAATTTAACTGAAGTCTTCAATTCTCGTTTTATTGACGATATTGTGTTAGGAAATTCTACAATAAGCAATATCAATACTGTTCATCCTATTATGCAAAATACAACAAAAGAGCTTGGCAAAAGCAAGCTTAATCTAACAAAAATAGATCGTGATTGGGTAGAAGTCATAAAGCCTTGGCAAGGTGGATCTGCAACACCTATTTTATATTTCTCAGATTACAATTATACAGACAAACCTAAAACAATGAAAAAAATTGAATTTGGCGCAGCCCATGCGATTGAATACGGAAAAGGCAGAGTTGTTCAAATTGGATTCAAAATCTATGATTATATAAATATTAATGATCAAGCGGATTGGCAGGATAACGAAAATGGTGCTGCTTATATAACAACTAATGGTGACAAGGATGCACAAGTATTTATGAAGCATGCTTTAAATTGGGTAGCCGAAAAACATAATGGCTATGTGCCACGCCGTTATAACCTTTCGCTTTACTCTGACGGGGTGCAAAGTTATGTAGCACCGTCTGGTACATTTGTTTTCTACTCCACTGTAACGGTTAAAAACAATGGTAATGTGCCTGCACGCGGTACATTGAAAGTAGAAATTTTAGACGCAAACGATAAAGTTGTTGGTATGGGACATGAACGTTATATTCCAGGACTTGCTGCTGATTCCACAACAGTCAATGCCGATCAAAAAGATATTAGTACCCATGTGGAAAAATATCAGATTACTATGCCTGGTAATTTAGCTACCGGAACATATACGATACGTACATCCTTTATAGAGGGGCGCGATGATCGCAAAAATGCTGATGAAAAATTTGCAACGATTGCAGAAATTAAAACGCTCACGCGCGCAAAAGGTTCCAACAAAGCGACAATTGCTTCCGCTCCGTTCTTCCCAGATGTATCTTCGTCGAATGGTGCCTATTTTGATATTAAAAACTTATATGCATTAGGCATTGTGAAAGGAACTAATGGAAAATTTAATCCACAGGGGACATTAACTCGCCTACAAGCAACAGAAATGATTTTACGAGCATTAGGGATTCCAGCATCAAGCTCAGCTACCTTAAATGCAAGTGACATCAAAGCAGGTGATTATGGCTATGCTGTTTTAGCAACAGGCTTACGCTACGGTATTATTGCAGTAGAAAATGGCAAAATCAATGCCCACCAGCCAATGACCCGCGCAGCCATGGCACGAGCACTTGTCAACGGCTTCAAGCTACAAGGTTACACAAATAATACTTTCTTAGATGTGCCGACATCTCATGCTTATTATAAAGATGTCCAAGCCTTATATTCACTTGGCATCACTACAGGCTATGCCGACAATACATTTAAACCAAATGGTACAGTAACACGTCAAAACTTTGCTCAATTCGTAAATAGAACACTTCATGCAAATTCAAAATAGCTACTAAGGGATAGGTATCGCCGGTTGAAGTTCGTTGCGCCACTAAACTCAGGTTTTCCATCGCTAAAAGTGTTCATTTCGCTGCTAAACTTGAGTTTTCCGCCGCTAAAAGTGCTCGCTTCGCCGCTAAACCTGTGTGTTGCGCCGCTAAAGGTGTTCATTTCGCCGCTAATCTCGTGCGTTGCGCCGCTAAAATGCTCACTTCGCTTTTTCGTGATTCTATCAGCGATGTTTGCGGTTCTATCAGCGATGTTCGCGGGTCTATCAGCGATGTTTGCGGGTCTATCAGCGATGTTCGCGGGTCTATCAGCGATGTTTGCGGTTCTAAAACTGTGTGTTCCGCCGCTAAAAGTGTTCGCTTCGCCGCTAAACTCAGGTTTTCCGCCGCCAAAAATGCTCGTTGCGCCGCTAAAATACCAAACCCATTAAACAAAAAGAGCTACAGCGTTTACTTTTGATCGCTGTAGCTCTTCGTTATTATTGTTTTGAGTAATATTCTAAAATTCCTTTGTAGATGGATTCCGCAAATAACTCAAGATATTTATCATCTGTCAACTTAGCACGGTCTTCACTATTTGTGAGGAAGCCTAGCTCAACTAGAATGGATGGAATAATCGTATTTGCAACTACAATGTAATTAAATTTTCTGACCTTACGATTTTCCATATTTACGTTTTTAACAATTTGGTTGTTTACAAATGTTGCAAGTTCAATATCTTCTTGATACATATCACCTGGTGTTTTAGCGTAATACGTTTCGGTACCTTTTGCTTTAGTACTATCTGCAGAGTTAACATGGATACTAACGAAGATTTCGCCGTAATTATCATGTGCAAAGTCAATATGTTTTTGTGGCGGAAGGAACGTATCTCCAGTACGAGGCATCAATACCTTTGCCCCTGCAGCCTCCAGTTTTCCCTTGACAAGAGTACCAACCTTTAATGTAATGTCTTTTTCTGTAATAGAACCATAAGAAGTTCCTGGGTCACTACCACCATGCCCTGGATCAATAATGATAATTCGATCTTTTAGCGGATTACCACTTTGATTTAATAGCTTTAAATAGGATTTATGGACATACCCTGTTTGACCTTGATAAGTAACTTGTGCCCAATAACCGTTAATACTATTCACTTGAACATATTCGCCCTTTTTCAGCTTACTTACTACCGCAGATGTAGCATTAGCTTCTTGGCGAATATTTAAATTATCAACCGTCACCCGACCTAATAGATCCCCAGAAACTATAGGTGGTGTTGGATCTGGAGTAGAAGGCTTTTCCGCCTCAACGTCCGCTGTACTATTCGCCACGATATAACCAGGTACACCGTTCACTACAGTTAGATGGTAACCACTTACTGTCTTATAAACAGGTAAATGCATTTTACTATTCACAGTTGAAATAACCTTTGATGAAGAGGTTGGTTTTGCGTAAAGATTAATATTTTGTGTTGTTGCTACTTGCTTTTGGACATTCCCTAATGCGTTACCATCTGCATCTAGAAACTGTGTATATGTTTTATAAATATAAGCAAAGGTATCTTTATAGGAAACTTTCAACCAATCCCCCTCAACGGCATAGACTGATAGTTTACCACCTTTGTTTACTGTACCTACTATATTAGTAGTAGATGAAGAATCTTTGGATTTACGAATATTTAATCCGTCAGTAGTTGCAGAAACTAAGCCAATGACCTGTGATGAATCAGGTACAGCTACAACTTTAGCAGGGATATCTAAACGATATTTTTCTTCTTTCGCACGCGCTACAAATAACGCAAACTGTTTACGTGTCACTTGTTCATTTGGATTGTAATTTTGATTACTTCCCTTGGTAATACCATTATAGTAAATCGTATTCACATATGAAACGTATGGATGATTAATGCCTACGTCTACAAAAGGAGAATCGATATTTTCATGCTCACTTATATCGAGCTTAAACGCGTTTGTTAATACATAACTCATTTCATCACGAGTTAACGGTTTGTTTGGTAAAAATTGCCCCTTTGTATTTGTTTTAAAGAGACCAGACTGTATAGCGCGTTCTACATAGCCTGAGAGCTCCGTGCCGGCCTTTACATCCGTGAAGCTTGATTTATTTACAACTAGTGGCTTTTTGCCTGATGCCACAACAACCATCTTGGCAACTTGTCCACGCGTTACGGTGTTGTTAGGTTTATAATACGTTTTGCCCTTTTCTTTATACCCTTTAATAACACCTAAATTTACTAAATAATTGATTTCTTCATATGCGTCATCCTTGTTCGTAACATCTACAAAACTGCCACTTGCTTGTGCACTATTTATTGTAAACATTGAAGCAGAAACGAAAAGGACGCATAATATAAGACTAATTTTCTTGAGATACAATGTCTTATTTCCTCCCTTCTTGTTCTATTATTAATATTAACAAAATTTCCTAGACAAAACTATTACACATATGGAATTATTATACCAAAATTTTAAATTATTGAATTCAACTCTATAATAATCATCGCAAGGTGCTAAATGTAAACAAAAAGCACTACATCGTCTACTATTGAACGATGTAGCGCTTCATTTTATTGTTTTGAGTAATATTCTAAAATTCCTTTGTAGATAGATTCAGCGAATAACTCAACATATTGATCATCCGTCATTTTAGCTCGGTCTTCGTTATTTGTTAGGAAACCTAGTTCGACTAAGATAGCTGGAATAATCGTGTTACGAATAACATAATATTGTTCTTTTTTAACACCACGATTTTTCATATTTAAGTTATTAACAATTTGATTATTTACAAATGTCGCTAAATCAATATCTTCATTAACCATATCACCTGTTGACACTGCATAGTATGTTTCGGTACCTAGTGCAGCAGTATTTCCTGCTGAGTTTACATGGATGCTTACGAAGATTTCACCGTAATTAGCATTTGTAAAGTCAACACGGTCTTGTAATGAAGGATACGTATCTCCTGTACGAGTGATAGATACCTTCGCGCCTGCAGCCTCTAGCTTTTGCTTCACAAGTGTGCCGACCTTTAATGTAATAGCTTTTTCGGAATTAGAACCTACAACAGTTCCAGGATCCTTACCACCATGACCTGGATCAAGAATGATAATTCGATCTTTCAACGGATTACCACTTTGATTTAGTAGCTTTATATAAGATTTATGGACATACCCTGTTTGACCTTGATAAGTCACTTGTGCCCAATAACCGTTAATACTGTTCACTTGAACATATTCGCCTTTTTTTAGCTTACTTACTACTGCAGAAGTAGCGTTAGCTTCTTTACGAATATTTAAATTGTCAACTGTCACTCTACCTAATAGATCCCCAGAAATTGTTGGTGGAGTTGGATCTGGTTTTGGAGTAGAAGGTTTTTCTACCTCAACGTCCGCTGTACTATTAGCCACGATATAGCCTGGTACACCATTTACTACAGTTAGATGGTAACCACTTATCGTCTTATAAACAGGTAACTTCACTTTACTATTCACAGTTGAAATTACCTTTGATGAAGAGGTTGGTTTTACGTAAAGATTAATATTTTGTGTTGTCGTAACTTGCTTTTGCACATTTCCTAATGCGTTACCATCTGCATCTAAAAACTGCGCATACGTTTTATAAATATAAGCAAAGGTATCTTTATAGGAAACTTTTAACCAATCTCCTTCAACTGCATAGACTGATAGTTTACCACCTTTGTTTACTGTACCTACTATATTTGCAGTAGATGAAGAATCTTTGGATTTACGAATATTTAATCCGTCAGTTGTTGAAGAAACTAAGCCAATGACCTGTGATGAATCAGGTGTAGCTACACCTTTAACAGGGATATCTAAACGATATTTTTCTTCCTTCGCACGTGCTACAAATAACGCAAACTGTTTACGCGTCACTTGTTCATTTGGATTATATTTTTGATTACTTCCCTTTGTAATACCATTATAGTAAATCGTATTCACATATGAAACGTACGGATGAGTAATGCCTACGTCTACAAAAGGAGAATCGATGTTTTCATATTCGCTTGTATCGAGCTTAAACGCTTTTGTTAATACATAACTCATTTCATCACGAGTTAAAGGTTTGTTTGGCAAAAATTGTCCCTTTGTATTTGTTTTAAAGAAACCAGACTGTATAGCGCGTTCTACATAGCCTGAAAGCTCTGTACCGGCCGTTACATCCGTGAAGCTTGATTTATTCACAACTAGTGGCTTTTTGCCTGATGCCACAACAACCATCTTGGCAACTTGTCCACGCGTTACGGTGTTGTTAGGTTTATAATACGTTTTGCCCTTTTCTGTATACCCTTTAATAACACCTAAATTTACTAAAAAATTGATTTCTTCATATGCGTCATCCTTGTTCGTAACATCTACAAAACCGCCGCTTGCTTGTGCACTATTTATTGTAAACATTGAAGCAGAAACGAAAAGGACGCATAATATAAGACAAATTTTCTTAAGATACAATGTCTTATTTCCTCCCTTCTTGTTCTACCATTAATATTAGCAAAATTTCTCTGGTAAAACTATCATATAGATGCAAGTGTTACAACTTAAATCCTAAATAATAGAATTTAAGTCTACCGATGATCATAGTATTTAAAGTGTCAAACAAAAAGAGCTACATCGCTCATATTGAACAATGTAGCCCGTTTTATTATTTTTTCGCGTAGTATTGTGAAATTCCTTTGTAGATAGAATCAGCAAATAACTCAGCATATTTATCATTCGTCAATTTCCCGCGGTCTTCGCTATTTGTTAGGAAGCCTAGCTCAACTAAGATGGCTGGGATAATCGTGTTGCGAATAACATAATATTGCTGTTCTTTAACACCACGATTTTTCATATTTAAGTTATTAACAATTTGATTATTTACAAATGTCGCTAAATCAATGTCTTCCTGATACATATCACCCGTTGAAATTGCATAATATGTTTCAGTACCTAGTGCAGCAGTATTTGCTGCTGAGTTAACATGGATACTTACGAAGATTTCACCGTAATTATTATTTGTAAAGTCAACACGGTCTTGTAACGAAGGATACGTATCTCCTGTACGAGTCATATATACCTTCGCACCTGCAGCCTCTAGCTTTTGCTTCACAAGTGTGCCGACTTTTAATGTGATAGCTTTTTCGGAATAAGAACCTACAACAGTTCCAGGGTCCTTACCACCATGACCGGGATCAAGAATGATAATTCGATTTTTCAATGGATTACCACTTTGATTTAGTAGCTTTAAGTATGATTTATGGACATACCCTTTTTGACCTTGATAAGTAACTTGTGCCCAATAACCGTTAATACTGTTTACTTGAATAGTTTCGCCCTTCTTCAGTTTACCTAATACCGTAGAAGTAGAGTTAGCTTCTTTGCGAATATTTAAACTATCAACCGTCACTCGACCTAATAGATCACCAGAAACTGTAGGTGGATCTGGAGTAGAAGGATTTTCTACTTCAACATCCTCTGTACTATTAGCCACGACGTAGCCTGGTATACCGTTTACTACAGTTAGATGGTAGCCACTGACTGTCTTATAAACTGGTAATTTCGTTTTGCTATTAACTGTTGTAATAACTTTTGATGAAGAAGTTGGTTTTACGTAAACATTTAAATTTTGTGTTGCAGTAACTTGCTTTTGGACATTCCCTAATGCGTTACCATCAGCATCTAAAAACTGTGCATACGCTTTATGAATATAAGCAAATGCACCTTTATAAGTAACCTTTAACCAGTCCCCTTCAACTGCATAGACTGATAATTTACCGCCTTTGTTTACTGTACCTACTATATTAGCAGTAGATGAAGTATCTTTTGATTTACGAATATTTAATCCGTCAGTTGTGACAGAAACTAAGCCAATGACCTGTGTTGTATCCGGTACACCTACACCTTTAACTGGTAGCTCTAAACGATACTTTTCACTTTTTGCACGCGCTATAAATAATGCAAACTGCGCACGTGTCACTTTGTTATTTGGATAATAATTTTGACCCGTTCCCTTTGTAATACCGTTATAGTATATCGTATTCACAAATGTAACGTATGGATGAGTAATACCTACATCTACAAAAGGAGAATCGATATTTTGATATTCACTTGTATCAAGTTTAAAGGCTTTTGTTAATACATAACTCATTTCATCGCGAGTTAAAGGCTTATCCGGTAAAAATTGCCCCTGCGTATTTGTTTTAAATAGTCCAAGCTGTATAGCGCGTTCTACATAGCCTGAAAGCTCTGTGCCTACTTTTACATCAGAGAAGCTTGATTTATTGACAACTAGTGGTTTGTTACCTGAAGCAATTACAGCCATCTTGGCAACTTGTCCACGCGTTACGTTATTATAAGGTTTATAATACGCTTTGCCGTTTTCCGTATATCCTTTAATAACACCTAAACTAACTAAATAATTGATCTCTTCATAAGCTTCTTGATCTTTAGGAACATCTACAAATCCACCACTTGCTTGGGCACTATGTATTGTAAACATAGAAGCTGAAATGAATAAGACGCATAATATAAGACTGACTTTCTTGAGGTTCAATGTCTTATTTCCTCCCTTCCTGTTCTCGTGTTCATTTTAGCAAAATTGCACCGACAAAACTATCATACCAACGTAACTATTAACTGTTTTCTAGGCACCACTCCTATTTTTGGTAAATTTCATAAAAAGAAGAGAGTCTGCAAGTGCAAACTCTCCTCAATCTATACATTATATAAAAGAACTTCCTTGCAATATATTACTTTAAACGTAGCCCTTGTCTAAGTAATACGGAATTTGATTATTATTGTTATTTTTGTGCGCGTTCAATAAACGTTTGTAGTTGAGAAATTTTTAACATCTCATCGTAACCGAAGTTACCATTTCCGTTACCTTCTGTAATACCATTTGAAGCAAGAATTGAAATAAATTCATTTGCCCAATGATTTGCAGGAGCATCAGCAAATGTTACAACATTGCCTTGTTGCTTTAATCCGAAGGCCTGTACTAAAACTTTCGAGATTTGAGCACGTGTTATCGGTGAAGATGGATTAAATTTGCCACTACCATCACCAGCAAAGATACCTAACTTCGATACAGCAGCAATTGCACCAGCATGTTCATTTGTTGGCTTTACGTCTGTAAAATTCGTATTTTTATCGGATGTATCCAAGTTAAGTGCTTTAGCAATTTGCACTGCCACTTCAGCACGAGAAGCATAAACTGTAAAATCAATCGCAGCTTCCTTTACTTCTTCTTTAACAGCTTCTGCTTGTTCACTATCAAATGTTGCTACACGCTTAGCACCAATGTAACGAGAACCCCAATAATAAGGATCATCTACATTTGAGTAACTAACACCTTTACCTGTTTGTGAATGGATCATTTTCCCTTCACCCATGTAAATAGCTACATGCGAAACACCTTTACCACTAGTATTGAAGAATAGTAAATCGCCAATTTCAAGATCCTTCTTTGCTACAGCAGTACCTTGTTGATATTGCGAGCCTGAAGTACGGTTTAATTCAATACCTAAATCTGCAAAGACTTTAGATGTATATCCTGAGCAATCGAGCCCTTTAGTAGTTGTACCTCCATAAAGATATGGAACACCTAAATATTTTGACGCTGAATCAGTTACATCAGATGTTGTGGCTGCTTCAGCTTTATCTATTTGAGTTGTTGTAAATAACATGAAAGATGCAAAAACCGGTAATAACCATTTCTTTTTCATATATTCGGTATACCCCTCTCAGAACTTTTTTGCCTATAAATAGACTATCATAAAAGATGCTATTTTAACTTTTCAATTGTGTAACGGTTTTTAAAGCACAAAAAAACACTGATATACCAACGTTTCGTGGTTTATCAGCGCTAAAATATGGGTATTAAATAATGGATAATCGGGATTTTTGTAACATTCCTGTAATATTCGCTACGCTTTGTCACAATAGATTGCAAATTTTAGTGGAATTCCAATTTTCAGTTGTTAAATATGCGCATTTCCGATTCGATTTTTCGTTTTTTTAAGATAGGGCCCGTGTGGTTTAATTACCTTTCGAAGGTAATTCTTTTGCTTTGCGCGGCGATTTTCCTCTGCTTTGTGACGGTTCTCCTGCTCTACGGGGATTCGCCTTTGCTCCGCGAGTATTGGCTTATGTTGGAATTAGCCGCTAATAGTGTGAGTTGCGCCGCTAAAACCTGAAATTCCGCTGCTAACCAAGCAAGGAACGCCACTAAAACTTGAAATTCCGCCGCTAACCAAGCAAGGAACGCCACTAAAACTTGAAATTCCGCCGCTAATTGGCCTTTGCCCCGAGGGTATTCTCATGCTTCACGCAGGTCCCTTCTTCACTCCACGGGTATTTTCTCATCCCGCCGCACATTCTATTGACTAGAAAATAACTGCACCCAATAGTAATATCCATTGCTATCAACTGCAATTGCGACCCCGGTATTTGTGTAATTTTCTCGTAAAATATTTTCACGATGTGCTGGTGAAGCCATCCATGCTTTGACGGCAGCTTCGGATGTTGGAATTTTTCTTCCTATATTCTCTCCTAAGCTCGTGTATGGATAATCGAATAATGTTGCTAAATCCCAGGGCATTCCGTAGTAAGGGGATTCGTGCTCAAAATAATGTCGATTCACCATATCCTGAGCCTTAATAACGGCAATTTGTGTTAAAGCTGCATCATAGTTAAGGGGGTGTAGCTTTCTTTTTTGTCGTTCGACATTGACTAAACGTATTACATCATTAGCCATGGTTGGTGAAAAACATTTTGTCGGAATATAAGACTTGGATAAATAATCGTAGGCTACCTCAAGATTTGTTACCTTCGTTGAAAAGTCGAGACTTCTTTCAACCAAAGAAGCAAATTGCGCACGTGTTACCATTCGATTTGGTGCAAATTGCTGTGCGTTAATCCCCTTAATAACACCAACATCTGCAAGCGATTCAATATAGTCTTTTGCCCAATGTCCCTGCTTAACATCGCTAAACTTACTTTGATTTTGAGAATCGACTTCAATTTGATACGCGAGTGTTAACATTTTGGCAATTTGTGCACGTTGTAAAGGTGCATCAGGGTTGAAGCAATCACCATTTTGTAATATCTTTAATTCCACTAAGGCACAAATTTCTTTGTAGTACGGATGATTATCCGCTAAGTCCGTAAAATTAGGCGTGTAATCGGTATCCAGTTTTAGCTTCATGGAACGAGCAATTGCAGCGGCAGCCTCTGCCCTAGTAATCGGTTGTTCGGGTCTAAAGGAGCCATCCTGATAGTTTGTCATATAATGCTTTTCTAGCATATGTTCTATTGAGCTTTTTGCCCAATGTGATTGTGAAACATCTTTTGCAATATTAGCTGCCAATACTTCTTCAGATGTGATTGTCAGAGGCACAGCATATGATGTAGTTAGCAAAATAAGAGACATACCAACAACACTAGATACTTTTTTTAACATAGCTATCTCCTCCTTCGTTTAATTATGTATAGTAATTTAATGGCACAAATCCCCCACCACATGTTTTCCTAACGACCAAATTAGGGATCGTATCCATACTCATGTTTGTTTTCCCTCATTGCCCTCACGATGCGGGAAAAAAAGTACTGTTACCATTATAATTCGCGATTTAAAGGTCCTCACACCCAACTTTGGTTGGTGAAACATTCATATTCCATTATTACCTAATTTTACCTTCAGTATTTCAAAAAAACCACTCTAAGATTGAAAGCACCTTCAGAGTGAGTCTTCCCATTTATTCAACGCTAATTATATAGAAATTGTCTTCAGTTTTTTGTAAAGTGCGGTATAGGAATAAAGCCATTTGACCGCGACGAACATCTGTATAGGGTGAAAATGTAGTCGCACTAGTTCCTTGTGTAATCCCATAATTTAATAACGTTTGAATATACATATTAGTTTCATTTTCTTTTGTAAAATCTGAAAAAGGTGCAGATAATGTTGTTGCCTGCTGTAAATTAAAGCCGATTGTCAATATCTTTGCCATTTGGCTTCGATTCATAAAATGATCTGGATTATAATTTGTTCCTTTTTGAATAATACCCTTTTCGGCAAGCGCGGCAATATGACCGTAATATTTATGAGAGGTCGGTACATCACTGAAGCCAGGATTTACTACATTTTTTGTCTCCAATTTTAGAGCTTCAGCCAAAAAGTATGCTGCTTCCCCTCGTGTTAAATTTTGATAAGGACTAAACGTAGTCGATGTTGTCCCAAATACAATGCCCTGGCTATATAATTCACTAACTGCCTTGTATAGTTCAACTTCACTTCCGCTATTTTTTATATCTATAAATGGCATTGCAGCTGCTTCCGCAGGCACGGCTGCAACAAAGGGAACAACTGCTGCCGCGGTGGCAAGAGCCCATGCTTTATGTATCTTCTTAGTCGACAAATGAACGCTTCCTTTCCTTATTATAAAGAAAGAAAAGAGGGACTTGCCCTCTCTCCTTATAATAAACCTAATGTTTTTAAGTGCTCTTGTAAAATACGATAATTATATACTAAATCCTGCTGCTCAAGAGTAAGTGCGTCGTATAGTTTTTGTGCAGCCAGTACTTTCTTTTCAAACGTTTTAGCGTCTGGGTCCAGCTCACCAATTGCACTCACCACTTTTAACACTGCTGCTACATCTTTTTCTGCTTTCTTTAAAGCATCGTAGTTAAGAACTTGTCCTTTTACTTTAGAATCTAATGCTTTATATGCAGCAGAAGCATTCGCTACATCTTGAATATATGTGCTAGAAGCCGGATTAAGACCAGCTATAATCGCAACAACTTTCTTTACTTCACTCATATTTTTCTCAGCTTCAAGCAAAATATTGTAATTAGATACTCGTTGCTTATCTGTAGTACTTAAGCTATCGTAATCTTTTCGTACAGATTCTATCATACCAAAATATAATTTGTCGCTTGGCTTTAAGGCTGCAATACTTTGATAAACTTTAATAACATTATCCAATGAAAGAAGTAGCTGCTCGTTATAAACATATTTACGTTGAGTGGCAGTAAGATTATCATATGCTTTTAACACCTTTTGATATTGGCTGTCCATATTTTTCGATGTCATCAATTTATCAATCTCATTGACAACACTAATGACAGGCTTAATAATTTTTTCTTGCTCTTGCAATGTTTTATAGTTTTCAACTGCATATTGTTGATCTTTCGGTAATGCATTATATGCTGCACGTATCTCTTCAATACGTTTAATATATTGATTTGCTGGGACAGTCGGAAGCTCATCAATCATACGCTTTACATTTCCTGCACCTAAGATGCTTGCTTCAGCAGCTTGTAATAAATTGTAGTTTGTCACATATTGCTGCATGTCCTTACTTAGAGCATCGTATAGTGCTCGAGCTTGTACTGTATCCGCGTTGAACGTTTTACTAGAAGGCTTTAACTTGCCTATTAATTCAATCACTTTAGCAGTTGGTTCATAGCCTTGTAAAATAGCAATATTGTTAACATATAGCTTTTGGTCTTTTGTCAGCTTATCGTACGCTTTTCGCGCTGTGTTTACTTGACTGACAAATTTACTTGTGCCCGGCTCTATACCATCGATTTGCACCATAGTATTTAAAATTGCTTTTACTTCTTTTTCACGATCTGTTAACACCTTCACATTAGAGACAAGCTTTTTCTGTCCTGAATTTAGTTTATCGTAAGCAACGCGAGCATTCATAAGCTTCGTTAAATAATCTGGATCATTAGGCACTGCCGCATCTATTAATGCGATAACTGTATGTGCAGATTTCAGCTCAGTCTCAGCTGTGACAAGCTTTTCATAGTTTGTCACAGCTTTTTGCTTTTCTGGTGGTAATGTATCGTAATTTTTGCGTGCAGAATCTAAATCATTTAAAAATGTTTTACTTGTCGGTTTCAATGTTTCAATCAAGCCTATTAATGTAGCAACATCCTCAACTGCTGTTAGCTGATTGTAGTTTGTTACGCGTTTTTGTGAGGCAGAGTCTAATGCATTATATGCCTTACGTGCTGCCAAAACCTTTTTTGTATAATCCTTATTTGCTGGATTTAAAGCTGCAATTGCATTAATAACCTTCACAACATTGGCATTATTTTTTTCATACGTTGTTAATGTCTTGGATTGTGTTACTAATTTTTTCGCATTTTTATCCATCGTTTTATATTCTGCAGACATCGCTGCTACTTTCCCTACAAACGTTGCATCCGGCTCATTAGCTAAAGCGATAACACGATTGTCGAAATCTTTAGCTGTTGTAATATAGCCATTCGCGGTTTGAAGAGCAGGATAATTCGTTACAAGTTGTTGCCCGTTTGATGATAGTTTCCCATAATCTGCAGTTAACTGTGTCACTACTTCCGTATATGTTTTTTGCGATGTATTCAAAGCCATGATACGTGTCACAATATCCATCGCCTCTACTTGATCCTTCAATGATTTATAGTTTTTCACATATTCGCGTTTTGCAGGATCTAGCTTTAAGTAAGCAGTATTAGCAGCCTTCGCTTTTGTAGTATAATCCTTTGCAGTTGGGTCTAACTTTTCCACTAGCGCAATTACTTTATCAGCTGTAGATTGGTTAGCTAGCACTTCTGTATATTTTTTGTACGGTGAAACCGCTGCACTATTTGGATTATGCGCTATAACAATTTTCTTTTGGTCAGCTGTGAGCTTGTTCAGTTCAGTCGTTATACCATCTGTAATTTCCTTAATTTTAGTAGCATCAGAATTTGGATCACTTAGGGTTAATACAAGCGTTTCTAATTGTTTAACTGTTTTGTCTACTACAGTTGCATCATCAACCATTTTTAAAAGTTTTGTAATATCTGCCCCGTTACTTTTGAAATAAGCAATGAGTGCAGCCCCTTCATAATCATATTGGAGGGACTTACCCGTAACATCTTTAACGATAGCTCTAGCCTTATTGTTCGTTGCAGTATTAACAGCACCTTTAAATGTTTGTTGAACATTTAAATAGGTTTTATCAGCATTCGTTGCACCTAAAAATGTCTGATATCTATTCCATGCATCATTAACATCCTTAATGAAAGTTTTACTAGTATACGAGATACCTTTAATACTTGTACCAATGTTCTTAAGTTCGCTTAATAAAATTATTTGATTTTCTATATAGTTGTATTTAGCTGTAATAAATTCAATTTCATCAGTGTCAAAATTATCGCTTAAAAATGCTAAATCTCTTTTGGCAGCAGCCATTTCTAATGTTGTCGATTTTTCAGATAATTTTCCATATTGTGCAATAGTTTGTGATTTAGCGTTTGCATTTGTTGCTGCTATATTCACATTAGCTACGTGATTTTCCTGAGAGATTGTTTGAGGTTGTCCTTCTTGAGCATTGGCAATCGCCGTCGGAGTTAGTAATAGACTTGTTATTACACCAACCTGTATTTGTTTTTTCAAAATGCCCACCCTTTCTTGTATATAGTTAAATAGATATGTATCATTTATTTCTAATTTGCTACCTTTTGTATCGGTGCATTTTATCCTATTTCAAGTTAATCTATTAAAGAAGCCCATCCTCTTCAGTAACAGAAATATTTTTTAGATTGAATAGTCTTTTTATAGGAAGTTATTGTTAGGATACTATATAATTGAATTATGTGCATTGTTCTGGAAGAAATTTTGGCAAAAGATGACTAATTGCGAGTAAAAATACTTTCTACTTAAAAGAATATATGTCATTAACGACAGTTAGCGTGTAAAAAACGAAGCTTAGAGGAAACAGCGCTCGTCTGTTGAAAGCGCTACTCTATCTGTTCTTGCACCTTAAATTTTCCAGTAAATATTTTGTTGAAACATTACTCAAATTAGCGAATAAAAGCTTTGTATAATTATCTGAAATAACGATTAAATTCCCTCTTTTTCGAGGGGAATCCATGAAAAACTTAGCATTTCTACTATATTATTTTCCAGTAATTAGATGTATACTACAACTTTACGATTTAATTTACGAGAAAGGGAGCTATATATGTTTTATCAATATAAATTTTGGCACAGCTTAATGCATCCCACTTATTTTACCCAAGCTGTTGAGCAAGGAGAACTAAGAGGATATAAAAAGCGATCCTTCGCAGTTTTTATACTCTTTTTGCTGCTATTTGCCGCTCGTGAGTTTTGGGGCATGGGTACTGAAAGCTTAACAAGCTTATTTGCATCGAATCATCCAACTGAATACTATACAGCCCGTTTATTATCAATGGTTGGGGTTATTGCCTGGGGAGTTATCTATTATTGCTTCCATTATTATGGCGTTACATACTTATTACATCTATTAACAGACATTCCCTACAAGTGGATTCAGAAGGTACAACTTTATGTAATGGTATTTTTACTTATTGAAAAGACAATTTTATTTGCTGTGTTTTATGCAGTTGGTTACACTACTAACTTCTCGTTCTTCTCACTTGCACCTATAGCTCAGCAAGTAATTGACAAGGATTATGTACTATTTGCTATCAACCAACTAACCGTAGCAACTGTATTAACAATTATTGTGCAATACACGTTCCTTTCAAAATGGGAGGAGTGGTCAGATCGAAAGGCATTATTAGCAAAAATAATTGGTCTTTATGTAGTAATGGCTATTTTTATCGGAATGATTAGTGTGTTACCACTACAAGAATGGATTACAAGGGGGTTAGGATGATGCGCTTTATTAAATCCAGACCTTGGACAAGTTTAAGTATTATAGTGATAGCGTTATTAATTGGTGTGAATGCTTATTTTGTATTTAAGGATGATAGTAAAGTAGCAAGATCCTACTTTATCAATGAATTCCAACGAGCTACACCTAGTGATCGTGTAGAAACGGTTGAAAAGGATGCGATTGTTGCACCAGCACAAACCTATACGATTTCAGCAGATGCGAAAAATCTTGCTGCAATAGATGTTACACGTGGACAGGAAGTACATGCCAATGATTTACTAGCTACCTACAAAACAGAGGAAGTTGACGGTGAATTAGCAAAGCTTGAGGCTGAACGCACTGCCTACGAAACTGAATTAAGTGATTTAGAATCTGCTTTAGCGGACATAGAATCTGAATACGGTGGAGGTAATGACCCAAAAAGCTCAATTAATACCGACCAAATTAGTGAGAAATTAAATGTCTCTGTTAAATTTGAATTAGGTCAGCAAGCTTCTCCATCAACTGCAGTAGCAATATTGAACCGTCATATTGCAGAGACCAATCGTCAAATAGCTTTAATGGATGCCCAAATTGGCCAAATTAAAGCGCGCCAAGGTGTTATTTGCCCAGTAGATGGTGTCATCTCAAAAATTACTGAACAAGCTGGTGCGGTAACATTTGAAATCTATTCATCTGAAAAGTCTATGCTTGCCTACTTATCCGAGGATGAATGGCAAAAAGTTGAAGATGGACAAACCGTTAGTTTTAAACTGCCGCATAACGACGACGATCTATCTGGTATTGTCTTCCAAAAACAAATGATACCAGCAAATAAGGAATCCCTTTGGGCAAATCAACTAGCTAAGTCTGCAAAGCTACCAAAGCCTACAAGCTATGAGGTAATACTGCATCAAGATGACATACTAGAAAACATTCCATTTTCAACTGTCGGTAAAGCTTCTATTACCGTAAATCAGGCATCCAACGCGCTTAAAGTGAAATCCGCATGGGTGAAGGCTGGAAAGAATAACAAACATAGCGTTTATACAATTGATGAAAATGGTAAAATACGCCTTGAGGATATCGAGGTTGCCTTTAAAACGGCAGATTCTACGATCTTTACAGGCTATATGGATGCTGGAACACCTATTATCGCAAATGAACAACGCAATATTTTAGCTCGCTCCTTCCGTTCAATTCCTCTTAAAAAAATCGAGTGGCGCAATTTTAAAGAGATCGGTTGGAAAGACTACGTAAAATATATTGTCTTTTAGTATATAAAAGCCTCCCCGCATGATTGGGGAGGCTTTTGTGCTGTTAGCGATTTTTTGATGTTTATCAGCGATTTCTCTGCTTTTATCAGCGATGTTGTCTTTTCTATCTGTTTCTTAATTAAATGATGAATTCTCCATTTGTTCTTGTGTTGCTAGCTCATAGTTCATTGCTGCTATACCACTTACCTCATGGATCATGCCATGTACATATAGTTTCTCACCATTTTCTCCATTCAGACGGACAGAAAAAGCAGAATTACCTTTTCCGACTCTTTTTACAGTGACACCATCTGCTGAAAGCTCGACATCAACTATTTTATGATCATGCATTGCACCTGTGTATTGCTCAATTTTGAAATCTTTCACCTTAAAGCCAATTTCACTTTTTGGAATGAATGCACTGCTTTTTTCAATCGCTAATGTTGAATACAATCCATAGCCATCAGATTCTGCATGGATACCTACACGTACCGAATGTCCTTTATTATCAGAGAAAGTTGCAATATAGTCACCTGCTTGCAATAACGACAACACATAGTTACCGCCCTTAGGAATCGATTGTTCATCCCAGCCATCGAATTCATATGGCTTATAGCTGAAAACTTTATTACTAACAGCTTGTCCAGCAGCTGTAGTTAGCTGAATATTTTTCGGATCAAAGCCTAAATCTTGCTCAAAAATCATTGCTGAGCCAGGTGTCACTTCATCTGTTGGTTGACAGTTAATTTGTAATTTTCCATCTACTTTTGTTACATCAATTTTATATTTTTGCATTTCGACGATTTCATAATTTTCATCATTATCAATATTGTAGCCAACTAGCATGAAATAGCCCGATCCCTCTCGTAACGCCTCTATCTGCATATCATTTTTTGTTCGAAGAATGCGGAAGAACTCATGCTCTCCATCCGGCGTTAGATTATCGTTAGAATAAGCATCAATATTAGTTGAATTAAACTCCTGTGCAGTAAATGTTTGGGTCACTCGTTTAGCCTTCATAACTTCAAGACGATGAATAAATAACGCAAGCTGCGAACGATTGACAGTCTCTTTTAAGCCAAAAGTAGTTGATGTAATCCCCTTCGTTATATTATTCTCAAACAATGGAGCGACTGCGTAATAAGCATCTGAATATTTTACAATATCCTTAAATGGTAATGTCTGACCAATAGTAGATTCTAATTGGTATGCCGTCGTTAGCATTCGCGCTAATTGTTCACGTGTAATCGCTTGATCGACACCGAAGGATCCGTCAGCAAACCCTGAGATAATCCCTTCACTTTCCAAGGCTGCAATGGCTCCATAATATTCATCACCCGGTTTGACATCCGTAAATTGTGGATCCATTACATTTTTAGTATCCAGCCCTAGAAGACCTGCTAAAATCTTCGAAGCCTGTCCACGCGTCACATCAGCGAATGGCTTAAACGTGCCATCTGCATAACCTTTAATAATTCCGCGTTCAGCTAAACTCTTTACTGCTACACCGTATTCCTTCGTGTAATCAACATCAGAAAATTTATCTGTTGCCTGTGCAGTTGGTACTACTACAATCGCACTTGTCGCTAATGCAGCAACTAATGCCCCTTGAAATAAAGTATGCTTCTTCATCACCAGCTCAACCCCTTAACATATTTTGTCTATCATACTATTATAATACGTATAAGGGAATCCAAATATTTCATAATCCTCTATTATGAAGAGTTTCTTTTTTCTATCGAATATTGGGGTGAGGCACTATATGAATCGGTTCGAGATATATTTTGTCAATTATGTGATTTTATTAAGCGTTGCGACTTTTCTTTCCGTCGTTATCGCTCTTCTATCCATTACCCCTGCCCATCTAACCACCGTCATAATTTTCCTCATAAATAAAAAACAGCAGAGAGTTCGATTTAACTCGAACCTCCACTGTTTTAAAAATATTTCTTAGTTTTTGAAGTCTTTTTTAGCTGTAACTTTTACAGGAGTTGCGCTTTGACCACCAATGTTTACACGAGCATTGAATACGTCTCCAGCTTTACCTGTAGCAGATGCTGTAGCTGTACCGTTATTGCTGAATACTACTTCACCAGAAACTTTAGATAAAGTTAGTGTTGCAGCAGCAGTTGGAACACCGTTAAATACAGCTTGGCCTTTAACTACGCCAGTAGCATCAGCTTCAGCAACAGTTGCCATTACACCGTATTGGTCAGTAACAACTACATCAGCTAAATCGAAGAATGCATCTAGATTGAATGCATTAGCTGCATCGTAAGGAGTAGCAGTTACGAAGTTAACAGCGTCACCGTTAATGTATTGTTGAGCTTTACCATCTTCTACTACAGCTACTTTTTCTACTTTAGGAGCAACGTTAGAGAATGTTACTTCTTTCACGATTTCTTCCCCAGTAGCATTGATTGTGATTGTTACTTTTGCAGTTGCAGTTTTAGCATCTTTATCGAATTCTACTTTAGCTGCATCATCAGTAGTAATATTACCATCTGCAACGTTTGTAAGAACTGCAGATTTTACAGTGTAGTCAGAACCTGCTTTAAGTGTAACTTCTCCACCATTAGCAGTTACTGCTTTCACAACGATGTCTTTGCCATATCCAGTTGGGATTGTTAAAGATCCAGCAGTACCTGTTACATAGATAGGTTTAATATCTTCTACTTTATAAGAAGTGAATGAGCTATCTTTTACAACTGAGAATTGTTTAGAGTAAGTGCTTGCTTCAATTGCAGTATTATCCTCTTTTACAAGTTTGAATGTTACATTAGCAGTTGTTTTAGTAGCACCTGCTTTGTAGGCTACTGTAATTTTGTTGTCAGCAGCACCGATTTTACCTGTTACTTCGAATGGTGCGTTTTCATCTGTAGATGCTTCGATTGTGTATTTTGCTGTAGCAAGTTTTGCAAGAAGCTCATCAGTTGAAATAACTTGACCGAATTGATCTTCAACTACGATGTCTTTTGCAGTGATTTCTACTTTTTCACCAGCAATTTCACGGATAGCTGTGCTTACTTTGCTATTTAAGCCAGTGATTACTTTTGGTGCAGTTGTAGATTTAGGAATAACTGTTTGAGTTGCAACTTTACCAGTTGAAGATGTTACAACAACAGTTACTGGTGTGTTTTCTTTGACGTTAGCGCCTGCTACTTTTGCATAAAGCTCGCCATCTTTTTCTACTAAAGTTCCACCAGTAATAGTGATACCTTTAGAACCGTTTAATACAGTAGTATCCTTAATAGCATTACCTTGTTTGTCTAAAACAGATAATGGGAATAGGATGTCTGCTTCAGCAGTAACAACTTTTGTTGGTGCGCCTAATGTAACTGAATCCGCACGTACACCTTCAGCAACTTTCACTGTCGCTTGTCCATTTTTACCAGTTGCTTTAGCAATAACAATTACGTTTGTATCACCAGTTGCTACAATTTTCTCAACTGGAAGAACAACTACATCTTTGCCTTCGATTGTTTGTTTTTCAAATTCACCGAATGTTGCAACAGCTTGGTTTGTATTTGTTACTAGAACTTCATCTTTTAGACGTTTTACGTCAGTAATTTCTTTACCGTATTGGTCTTTTACAGTAACAGGAAGATAGAATTTATCTTTTGCTAAAGCAGTAGCTTCAGTTAACGTTTTGCCATCTTTGTTGTAAAGAGCACCAATTGTTACGTCAGATGCTACAGTTTTTGCAGAAACTGTTACAGTTTGTGTTGTTGTAGTTGCAGTTGCACCGTGGATCACTGTAAGTACTACTTTGTCACCTTCTTTAAGGCCAGCAGCTTTATTAATTGTGATCGAACCGTCTGCATTTGAAACTGCATTATCAGCACCTGCTGTAGAAAGTGTTAAAGATGAAGAGTTTAATTTTGTAATGTCTTCACCATATTGGTTTTTAATTTGGTAACCGATTGTAGCTGTAGTATTAACACCAGTTAATGGAGCTACTTCACCAAGGATTTCAATATGAGAAACTTTTTCGTCTTCTGTTTTCACAGAACCAGTTAGTGCTTCATCTGAAAGACCAGTTACGTTTACAGTGAACTCACCTTTAGTAATTTTGCTTGTTAATTCAATTGTTGCAACTGTTTTATCTTCGTTCCATGTAATAGCAGAGAAGTTAGATTTGAAACCATCTTTTTTAAGCTCAAATTTAGCTTTTTCAGTTTCAACTGGTTTATTGAATGTTACAGCTAAAGTTTTTGCATTTACTGCATCAACCGATTTTACTTTTGCCGCAGTTACATATGTAACTTCAGCAGAATAAGTTTTGCCATCGATAACGAACTCTACTTTAGTTTCTTTGTTTTCTGGAAGTGGAGTTGGTAATGTTACCGTGTGTTTTTTGTCATCAGAAAGTGTTACTTCTAATGTTGTAGCATCTACAACTTTAACTTCTTTAACAGTTAAAGATGCTTGTTCACCCATAGTAATTGTACGGTGTAAGAATGATGCAAATTGACCGCGTGTTACTGAGTTTTTAGGATTGAACTGTTGTACATTTTTAACGTTTGTAATACCAGCGTATTCTAACGCGATGATTGCTTCGCGATTTTCTGTAGCTGTAGCTTTGTCTAAATCAGTGATAACAGATTCGAAGTCAGCATCTTTGTAATCAGCTACTAAATCTATGTTATAAACAGTTTTGATAGCACGTACTAAAACAACTGCCATTTGCTCACGGCTCATGTTATTAGCTTGCATTAATTGGTTATTTGAACCTTTGAATACGCCAGCATCTTTAACAAGTGCTGCATATTGTAATAACTCTTTGTCAGGTGTTGATGTTGGTAAATCAGTGAAACGAGCTTTTGTTGCATAGTCTGCAGGGATTTCGTAATTTTCTGAAACTAACCATTTTCCTAAGA
Source organism: Lysinibacillus sp. CNPSo 3705 (assembly GCF_028674935.1). NCBI lineage: Bacteria > Bacillati > Bacillota > Bacilli > Caryophanales > Bacillaceae > Lysinibacillus > Lysinibacillus sp. CNPSo 3705. The sequence continues at coordinate 43,921 of NZ_JAQZSD010000058.1, forward strand.
ATTTAGTTACATTACCACGAGTAACTACAGCATCCGGTCTGAATGTGCCGTCTGGGTAACCTGCTACGATTTTAGCGTCTGCTAATGCTAAGATAGCGTCCTCATGGTCATTATCTTTAATATCAGTAAAGCTTGCTGCGCTTGCTGCTGGTACGATTGCTGATGCTACTAGGGCTGCTGAAGCTGCGCCTACAACCCATTTACTATATTTTTGTTTCATATGAAATTACCTCCTAGATAAATTAGCCAATATTCGTGACTACGACTTCATTATAAGAGTACGAGATAATAAATTTCAAAATGAAATACCTGGAATGAAAATTGTGGTAACACCTTAGTTCCAAAGGTTTTTTAACCATATTTTGTACAAAAATAGTCATCGCTACCATCCTGAAAATTAACAGACAAACCTTACTGCCACAAGGAAAATATACCATCTTACCCATGTCATTTTTACCATCCATATTTCTACAATTTTCGACTTTTAAGCAATAATTGATTAAAAACCATTAGTGAACAATTCGTGAACTCTTGTCACAATTAGGTTGGTAATTTATTCTTATATTTCCTATATTCTATCTGATTTCCCATAAGTTTCATATATTATTAGCTTTTTGGTATATTACATAAGCCCTTTTTCGTTCAGAAATCGACTTATGAATTGGCACTTTTTAATCAGCAATTGCCGTTATTCTATCAATATTTGGTATTTCACCAGCAATTTTATTGAGATTATCGTTGTCATAGCTTTTTAGTGATTTTTAGCTTTTTATTAGCGAGCTTCTTAGGGAGATTGGTGATTCTAGCTTTTTATCAGCGGGTTTCTTAAGGTTATCAGCGATTCTTTGCTTTTTATCAGCGATTTTCTTGAGGGTATCAGCGATTCTTACCTTTTTATCAGCGATCTTCTTGGGGGTATCAGCGATTTACCTTTTTATCAACGATCTTCTTGGAGGTATCAGCGATTCCTGCTTCACTTGCTTTGGGCACGGGGCGTGCTGATATTTACAGCATATTTATTATATTAATTTGCATTGAAAATGGGGCTTATTAAAATAATTGTAGCGCATGCCTCGTTTCGTATGCCATATTCGCGAATCTATTGAAACTGCAAAATGGTAGATGCTCTTGGCAATACTTCTATCCCCTAGCGGTGCATTCCTAATTGCTACTGGTAAAACAAAAAAGCAGTGATTTCTATAATTAAAGAAATCACTGCTTTTCCTATGCGGTACGCTTTTTTATTCTCCCAATTACGAACTTACTAAATGGAAGCATCGAAATTAACTTCGTCACTGTAATACAAACGATTAGCGCCCACAACATTAGCAATGGCACTCGCACAAGCGTACTATTAAAATGATCCACAAACCATCCTGTTGATATCCGCAGAACCTCCCAATGAATGAGATAGATCATAAACGCATATCGACTTAGCAATTGAACCGTTTTCGTATAAGGTAGCGACTGCCCCCAGGCAATTACCAACAAGGCGATACTTATCACAAGCGGTATTAAATCAAGTCGTCTCGAATGTGTCTCTGTATAACCGAGCTGCAGACGAATATATAAAAAGACAGTAGATAACACGAACAACACAACCATCGCGTAACGATACTTTTTTGCAAGCGCAGCAATCTGCGTATAATACACACCCATCGCATATGCTATCGCAAAATAACCAAGCCAGCCCGTAAAGAGTAAACGCAACATGAGATCATTCTCTTCAAAAAATGGATATGGCAAGGCGATCAATGAATGATGGATTAACATAATCAGCACACATAACGGTAAAAACCAAGCCATAGACCATTTAAACCGCTTCATCAACGTAAAGACTACATATAACTGCATCATAACCACAACAAACCAACCTACAAACCCACCGTAAACTACATTACTGACAAACTTTTCCCATACTAAGCCATTGTGATAAATTAACTCTACAATTACAGAATCAAGTATGGCCCACATTAAATATGGTAGAAAAATATATTGAATTCTATTCGGCCAAAAGTTATTCGGTATTTTAACTTGATAACGATTCGCCAAAATTAAAATAGACAACAAAATAAACGTCGGCGTTGCATAACAGAGCGCAATCCGTAAAAACAGATAAAACGACTGCTCTGGCTCTACACCTACCTCCATAATAATCCACGAAGAGGTGTGTAATAATAAAATAGACAAACACGCCACCACACGCAGTAAATCCCACTCTTTGATCACTAAACATTCTCCTAAAACTATTATATCTCATTTAAGTCTGTCATAGTTTGTCGATCAATGCAATGGAGATACTTGTTATCTATGCTATAATGAGGGGATTACATTTAAGAGAGATAGATTAGCAAAATAGATATATTATAGAAGCGAGATGAATCGTCGTTAGAGGAAGTTTTAAGCGAATTAAAGCAAATCAATCAATGTCCTGATTCAATGAGATTAGAATTTGAGATAAACAAACGCCACTTCAAATTAAACTTTGAAGTGGCGTTTTGAGTACTCTTCTCTATTAATAAAGAAGAAAGTAATATTAAAAGAACGTAACTTTCCATCACCAAATCTTCTCCACCCATTCAGGATGGTCTATAAACGGATTTCGATTGCCTTGGATATCATAAATTCTTTCATTTCTTTGTTTTTCATATTCATCTACAGGATCTTGCTTGTGCCATTGTAAAAGAACAGAGAGTTTACCATGATAAGGGGCTGTTCCATTATTGACTTTATCGTTTAATTCCAGATCAACCTTATCTCCAGGCTCATAACGAGTTGCCATGTATAATAATATACGTGCTACATCCCCTTTTACGCGATTAGGTGGTTCGAATGAATCTGAATCTTTAAAGCAGCCATTACAACCAGTGACTGGGCTGCCTCCATTGTCAAAGTCTAAATTTCCTCTTGCACTATTCACTTGTACATCGGTTGCACGTAAATGATGGATATCTGTTCCGGGTCCTTTGCTTGTCCCAAAGTTTCCGTGTGATTTTGCCCACGTATGCTCTCGGTTCCAGTTTCCTACATTGCCGCCACTGTTTGTTTTTGGACTAGATTTCCCAGAGTAAAATAAAATGACATTATTCGGATTATTAGGATCTTCATCTGTATACTTTAAAGCATCCCAAACATCATCATAAGAAAGTACCTTTTGTTCAGAAATGATATCATGAAGAGCCTTTTTTAGTGCTTGACCTTCCTTGTTATATGCGCCTGCATAATAATCATTAGCCATTACTGTCACGCTGAAGCTTGTCGTGACACTTTTCTTGCCATCAGATGCAGTAACGCCAACAATATGACTACCCTCATCTAAATTAAGTGTTAATAATTTTCCACTTATAGTGCCCTTTGTAGCCGTAAATGAAAGTTTATCACCATCAGGATCGGAAAAATGATCTGTTAAATCAATTTGAATTTCCTCTCCAACAGCTATAGTTTTGTTTGAAATCGGATTTTTAATGATTGGTTGCTTGTTTTCTGAAGGCAAAGAAGGATCCACAATGGGATCCCCCTTCGAATTTGTAAATTTAATTTGTTCAGGAGCAGCGCCCTTTTTATAGATGATCGATTGTAGATCTATATTTTCAGCGCCTCTTATTTCACTGACTTTTGGACCTTCAATTGTGAGTGTTTTCACGCTATTGCCTTTAAGGTCGATAATCATTCCTGCTTTAGCTGGACTAAGGATAACATCAGTCGTCTTAAAGCCTTCTCCATGTAGCTCCGCATAGGCGCCTTTCAGGAAAACACCTTTTGGGATAACAGATTGAGCATCTAAATGCACTGCCACACTAGGTTTATTTATTGTCAATTTGTTTGTTTTGAAGTTCTTATAGTCATATACTATTTCAGGCAGAATCGGTTCAACAGTTGAACCTTTCTTAACATCCATTTGCACCATTACAGGATCATGGTCACTTGCACGACCAGCCATGTCCGTGAAGTCAGCGTTAATATGAAGGATATCGACATCTGTTTTTTCTGCCAAATTGTTTGACACTAAAATATGGTCTAATACTTGTGAGTTCCCCTGATAAACATATGTGTAACGATCCGAAGCATCCACTTTATTAATCATATTTGTCATCAATTGACCTTCATGGATTTTAAGCGCATCAGCGAATTGATAATCATTAAAATCACCTAAAGAAACAATATTTGCATCTGGATTTTTTGATTTAACGTCCTCAACAAAATTATAAACAATGTTGGCGATTTTTTTACGTTGCCCTTCGCTTCCATACTGTGGTGGCTGAATCGCACCAAATAAAGGAGTATCTCCATTTTTAGAATTCCAATGATTTGCGATAACAATTACATCTTCACCTTGAAATTCAAATTGTGCTGCTAAAGGTTTGCGGCTACTATGAAACGCTTCATTTGCCGGATCAATTCGACCAGGGTTCAATGTTAATTTCCCATCTTTATAGCCAACAGCTGTTGTAGCATCTCCTGCTGGCATACCTTCTTTCAGCTTAACTCGCTTTGGATTATAAAGGAAGCCAACTCGAATATTAGCGTCCGGTGCTCCACCGTCCTGATTGTTAATTGGATCGATATTCACATACTGATACTCGACACCACCAACACCTTTAATAGCGTCAATTAATCTTTTATAACTTTGATCCGCTTTGGAATCACCCGGAGATGACCCATTATTATCCTGCACCTCTGTTACGCCGACAATATCAGGGCTACCCATATCAATACCAATTGCTCTTGCTAATTTTCTCGCTTTATCATCAGTTGTCGAAGTTTTGTTATTAGAGAAGTTCTCCAAATTATACGAGGCAATTGTTACCTTATCTTCTGCCTTTATTATTTTTGTAGTCTCTGGTGCTGTATTTCCTTTTTCATAAGCTGCCTTCATCTCATCTAACGAAGCATAGATTTTAAAGTTTTGATAGGAATAGCCAACGATACCCGTAATTGGTCCTTTAAATTTATCACCTGTTGCCACTTCAAAATTGCGTGCAGCGCCATTCGGTTCTAGTCGGAATTGAATTCTGTTCGGATTTGCATTTTCTTTCTCATACAATACCCCACCGTGAATTGTGTCCGTCGATTCATCCTCAAGTACTGTTACTAAATCTCCATGCTCCTGAGGTGCTACCGCCTTCACGTTTCTAACTTCTACTCTCATCCCTTCAATACTTTCCCAAAAATCAATAGCATCAATTGTTGGATTAAAAATTTGGAGTTGATCACTGTCGATTTGACTAAATGACATTTTTAGCTTATCGATTTCAATTGCTTTTGGTAAAGCTACACTACTTTTAATGACTTCTACTTTCCCATCTTGATCGTCACGCACATTAATTTGAGTTGTTTTTAAATCCGTTTGCTGCCTATCATCATAGCCATCGTAAGCATATTCGCTTACTTTACCTTTAACAGATACTAAATCCCCTACCTTTATTGGCCACGGTTTCTTTCCACTGTACAGAAAAATTCCTTCAGAAGTATTCGGATCATGATCAGCCAATTCATCTGGCGTTTGAATCGTATAATACCAATTATTATTTAACGTAAATGAATAAGTTACGACTCCTTCAATTCCTTCAACTGTTTTACCATCAAAGGTTGAAGCATGCCCTGCACCTTGAATATCATGAATTTGTAGTTGATCAGCAATGCGATAATCAAATGTAGTAATTTCGCTATATGTGCCATCTTTCGCTTTAACTATTGCTTTTAAAGTCGTATTTTTGCTAATTTCAATTGGTGTCTCATATTTAAGACTTTTATCAGTCGGCACCGTGCCATCTAATGTGTAATAAATTTCTGCATCGGCTGTCGATGTTGTTAAAGTAACAGTTGTTTTCCCAACAAACGTCCCACTTCCAGGAGATGCGCTTGCAGACTTTAACGCCGAACTGTCCACTACAATATCTGCTTTTGATCGAGGAATGACTTGATAGTCGTTATCAAACTGTTGAACAATACCAGTGATAGATTCATAGTTTGTACCGACAGCTAAGCCAAGCGAATTTGTTTCATCTCGTACGAGGAAGTTCGTTCCGTCATTAGCAGTAAAGTTTGCCCATCCAGCCCCTTGTTGAACATCTGTGAGCGTAACATTTTTCACTGTTACTAACTGTGATTCACTATCTTCATTCACATAAGCACCTGTTACTACCTTTGGAGAAGGTACACCGGCATTTTCAACCTTTTTAACGATTGTCGCACCATCTAATTGTAGTAGCCCACGATAGTCAGCTAACTTACCTTTTAGTGTAACTTCATCACCGATAGACATAGCTAAACTTGTAGGTCTTACGGCAATACCACCTGTTTCGTCTTGAACGGAGAACGTATTTTTCAAGCCTGCCGCAACTCTACCTTTAATAGTTACCGTTTCACCTACTCCTTTATTCCGAGCTTCCCCAATTGAAAGAATTGTCGGTACTTCAGGGTCAACAGGCTGACCTGAATCAATATCCATAACATGCTGCCCTAAATTAGAAAAATCATCTACCGGATATGAAGTCCATTCTAAAGCTGCATTAAATGGATCCTCAATATTCGTATCACCCGATAAGACTGAACTTTTTCTTACTAAAGTTACATCTTTAGCGTAATCCGCTGAAGAACCGACTTGTCCAATAGAATCGACTATTTCACCAGCTTTCCTTAAAACGACTGGATCATTTCCATTGAAATTAATAACAGTTGAGTTTTCTAGATTTCCTTTTGCTTTAATGTTAGGCGCTGCATCTTTATGATATAAAACATAAGTAGCTCCGCTTTCTAGAGTACCCGTCAGACTCACTTTATTTTTCGCGGTAACTTCCCCGTTCGTATGAAGCTCTAACGTATAATTGCTTAAATCAACCGCTGCACCTGTACCATTATATATTTCAATGGCTTTATTGAAGGAGCTTCCTTCTATATACTCTGAAATGATTAAATCCTTTGCTAATGTTTCAGCTTGTACAGTGAGGGATGCTACTGGTGCGGCAACACTCGCGACTAGAGTTGTTGCTAAAAAGGCGTTTATCGGCTTCTTCCAGTTCTTTTTTGACATCTGATTAATGCTCCTTTCAATTTTAAGAATGATAGGTCTTTTAAATTGCAAAAAATAAGATTATTTTCATACGCAGGGTTGTCAGCATATTAAATAAGCGTAAAACATATTTTCCACTACATATATATGTAAACATATTATTGTTAATACCTTATTAATTTTTTATCTATTTATTGTTATTAATGGTCTATGTAAATAACTATTATTTTTATATTAAAATTTATTAACCCCTTACAAAGATACAAAATATTAAGAGAGGGAGATTTAAAAAATGACTTTTTTTAATAGAAGACAGGTAAAATCAATAGAGGAAGTTTTAAGCGAGTGGTTTAAACAAATTAGTCAAACTTTCAATTCAATCTGAAATTGGTCTTGAATCAATAGAAAGTCGGCTTGAAATAGTAGAAATTGAACAGTAACAAATCAAACAAAATCAATTAAAAGGTAAAACAATCGACTTATTGAACTACTGTCAGCCCGCTCGCCCAACATTCCAGCATAAGGCCGAGTTGAAATAGATAGAGTAAAAAACAAAACGCCCTCTTTTAATAAGGGCGTTTATTAATTGATTTATTAAACTGCTGATCTATAAAAATGCAGCTTGGAGTTGCTTTAATTTTTCTTTAGCTTCCTCCATTGTCTCTCCAACCACTCCAAAATAGAATTTACATTTCGGTTCTGTACCTGATGGTCGAATGGCTACCCAAGATGTATCCTCTAGTACGTATTTCAAGACATTTTCCTTTGGCAATTCAATAGGCTCAGTAGAACCATCTGCTAAAGTTGAAAGTCCCGTGAAATAATCTTCAAATCGTTTTACTTCTAAGTTCGCTATTGACTTAGGCACGTTTCGTCGAAGATTATTTAATAGCGCCTTCATTTCATCTTGGCCATTCTTCCCTTCAAACACCTGTGAAACTAAGGTCTCTTGGTAATAACCATACTGATGATACAAATCGTACAAACCTTCTAATAAAGTCTGTCCATTCTTTGCATAGAAAGCAGCCATCTCCGCTACCTTTAAGGCAATTTGTACAGCATCCTTATCGCGGACAAAAGTTTGAATTAAGTAGCCATAGCTTTCTTCATAGCCGAATAAATACGAAAAAGCCCCAGTTTTTTCATACTCAGCAATTTTTTCAGCTATGTATTTGAAACCCGTTAACGTATTGACCGTAGTTACACCAAATTGCGTTGCAATCATCGCACCTAACTCTGAAGTTACAATAGTTTTCAACATTACTCCGTTATCCGGTAAAGTATCATTTAACTGTTTTGTTGACAATAAATAATGCAACAATAGAGCACCAAGCTGATTACCCGTCAAAAGTTCGTAGCCTTCACCATTCTTCACAGCCACACCTAAACGGTCCGCATCAGGATCTGTTGCTAATAAAAGATCTGCGCCAACTTTCTTCCCTAGTTCCATTGCTAATGCAAAAGCAGCAGGTTCCTCTGGATTTGGGTATGAAACCGTTGGAAAAGCTCCATCCTGTACAGCTTGTTCATTTACAATATGTATGTGTTGAAAGCCAAAAGCTTGTAGTCCTTCACTAACTGGCACTAACCCAGCACCATGTAATGGCGTATAAACAAGCTTCATATCTAGAGCAATATCATCATTGTCCTTTAATGTTAAAAGATTCTCTAAATATGCGGCATCCATAACACTTCCAAGCCAAGTCAAAATCTCTTTCTGCTCCAATTGCTCAAGTTCAGATACCTCAATAGAAAATATATCCTCGATATTTTCCATATGTTCTACGATGTCATTCGCAAATTGAGGTGTTAGTTGTGCACCGTCCTCGCCATACACCTTAAAACCATTATACTGTTTAGGATTATGGCTAGCCGTTATGACAACACCCGCATAAGCATGTAACTCACGTACCGTAAACGATAACTGCGGTGTTGGTCGTGCTTCCTTATAAACATATGAACGAATACCATGTGCCCCTAATACACGTGCAGTCTCACATGCAAATTCATAAGAGAAATGACGTGTATCATAAGCAATAACAACTCCACGTTCTTTAGCGGCTTCGCCATTCGATTCGATATAACGAGCAAGCCCTTCCGCGACACGACGAATGGTATAAACGTTCATACGATTTGTCCCAGCACCTAAAACACCACGCATTCCACCAGTGCCAAAGGATACATATTGATAAAAGCGATCTTCTATTAAACTACTATTCTCAGCAATAGATGCAAGCTCCTCTGCTAAATAATTTGGTAGATTCATCTCTATCCACTGATTATAGAATTCACGAACATTAACCATTACTTTGACACCTTCTCTTCTTTCAACAACTCTAGCATTTTACGTTTATACGCTTCAACTCCAGGCTGATCAAATGGATTAACTTCTAGCAAGCACGCACTCATCGCACAAGCCTTCATAAAGAAATAAATTAAATAACCTAAATGATACGCATCAAGCTTCGGTAATTCAAGCTGAATAACAGGTACCCTTCCCTCTGCATGCGCAAGTGCTGTCCCCTGTTTGGAAATAGCATTAATCTCATTAAAGGTGCGAGTCGATAAATAATTTAATCCATCTTCATTTCGTGCATCAAAAGGTACAGCTAAATCTCCCTCAATTTCATGGAAGTGTAACAATGTCTCAAACATTACACGACTTCCCTCTTGAATAAACTGCCCAATCGCATGTAAATCCGTTGAGAAATTTACCGTTGAAGGATAGAGCCCCTTATGCTCCTTCCCTTCACTTTCACCAAATAACTGCTTCCACCATTCATGAAACTTATTCAAACCTGGCTCAAAGGAAGCAAGTAACTCAATCGTAAACCCTTTCTCATAAAGCATATGTCGCATAACTGCATATTTATATGCATCGTTATGTTCTAAATCTGATTCTGCTAACTCAGTAGCTGCATATCGTGCACCCTCCATTAAAGCACGAATATTAACTCCAGCTACTGCTACCGGTAGTAAGCCTACAGGCGTTAATACGGAATAACGCCCACCAATATCATTAGGAATCACAAATTGGCGATAACCAGCATGATCTGCAATCTCCTTCAAAATCCCTTTTTCAGCATCTGTCGTCACAATAATGCGCTCGATTGCCTTATCACCATAACGCTCTTCCATATATAAACGCATAACCCGAAATGCCAACGCAGGCTCCATCGTACCACCTGACTTTGAAATCACATTGACATACACTTGCTTTGTATCTAAATACTCGAGTAGTTCTTTAATATATGCACCGCTCATATTAAGACCAACATAAACGACCTCGATGCCACATTTAGCTAGACCAAAATAAGGCATTAACGCTTCTTGAATTGCTCTGGCTCCTAAAAACGATCCACCCACCCCGACAACGACAAGTACATCCGCACAAGCACGTACCTCACTCGCTACTCGTTCAATAGAAGTAATCAGTGCTTCTTGATCTTGTAACGGAGAATTCATCCACCCTGTTAATGGATATTGTGGTAAAGCGTCATGAATCCTCTTTACGCGATCTTTATACCGTAATATATCACTATCGTCTAGTGAACAATTCAGCAATGTTGTTTTAACAATTTCTGTTAGCACTATAGAATCCTCACTTCTTTAGGTAAAATTTGATATGTATATTATGCCATATTACAAAAAGAAAACCAACTCGAGCCTTGTCGAGTTGGTAATTTATTATCATTATTTCTTATGCCAATTCCATGCGCTTTTTACAATATCCGTGATACCAAATTGAGCCTTCCATCCTAATTCACAATAAATTTTATCAGCATTGGCAATTAACTTAGCAGGATCACCTGCTCTTCGTTCCACATATTGGACAATAGCTTTTTTTCCTACAATACGCTCACATGTTTCAATAACTTCTTTTACAGAGTAGCCATTCCCATTGCCTAAATTATAAGTTGCCGTTTCGATAGCACCGTTTAACAAACCTTCAAGAGCCAGTAAATGTGCTTTCGCTAAATCTGTTACATGGATATAGTCACGAATACAAGTACCGTCAGGTGTATCATAGTCAGTACCAAATACTGAAATGGATTCTCTTTGCCCTAAAAAATGCTGAAGAATAATTGGAATTAAATGTGTTTCTGGAGAATGACTTTCACCAATTTCAGCTGTTTCATACGCACCAGCAGCGTTAAAGTATCGTAATACTACATATTTCATTTGGTAGCTTGATGCAAAATCTGCAAGCATTTGTTCGACTATTAATTTAGATCGACCATAAGGATTAATAGGATTAGTAGGCGTTTCTTCATCAATTAAATCAACAGTTGGCATCCCGTACGTTGCAGCTGTAGAAGAAAAGATAAACTTATCAACATTGTTTTCCTTCATTACTTTTAATAAATTCAAAGTAGCAGTTACATTATTTTCATAGTACTTCATAGGATCAATTACAGACTCACCTACTAAGCTAAATGCTGCAAAGTGTAAAACTACTTCAATATTGTATGTATCAAAAATTTGTTGAACTGTAGAAGAATCACCTAAATCACCTTGTACAAAAGTAGCTCTTGCATCTACAGCCCATTGATGACCAGTGCTTAGATTATCGAGCACTACTACTTCATGAGTCTTTACTAATTCTTTAACAAAATGACTACCAATATAACCAGCACCACCAACAACTAAAATCATAAAGTTTCACCACTTAACTGTTTTGCTTTTTTTAAAATGAATTCTTTTACACCTTCACTTAAATCTTCACGTTCTAAGGCAAAATCAATGGTAGTTTCGATAAAGCCCAATTGCTCACCTACATCATAGCGGCGTCCTTCAAACTCATACGCAAATACCCGTTGAATACCATTTAAAGATTCAATAGCATCCGTTAACTGTATCTCGCCACCCTTGCCTTTTTTCTTCTCGTCTAAGAAACGGAAAATTTCAGGTGTTAACACATAGCGTCCAATAATTGCATAATTCGATGGTGCATCCTTTAATGTAGGCTTTTCAACAAATTGTGTAACCTGCATTAATCGTTTGTTCCTGTTTACTGGATCAATAACTCCATAACGATGTACATCTTCATCTGGCACTTCTAGCACACCAATGACACTTGACAATGTTTTTTCATATTGATTCATTAACTGTTTTAAACAAGGCTCTTCGCTTTTCACAATATCATCACCAAGCAATACAGCAAACGGCTCATCACCAATAAATTTACGCGCACACCAAATAGCATGTCCTAATCCAAGGGGCTCTTTCTGACGAATATAATGAATTTCAACATTTGCAGATTCTTGCACCTTTTCAAGCATGTCTAGCTTCCCTTTTTCAATTAAGTTCGTCTCAAGTTCTACTGCATTATCAAAGTGGTCCTCGATTGCACGTTTACCTTTACCAGTCACAATAATAATATCTTCAATTCCAGAATTGACAGCTTCTTCCACGATGTATTGAATCGTCGGTTTGTCTACTATTGGAAGCATTTCTTTCGGCATAGCTTTTGTAACTGGTAGAAAACGTGTTCCAAGCCCTGCCGCTGGAATAATGGCTTTGCGGATTTTTCTCATAAGGCATCACTTCCTAAAAAATTAACGAAATTTATTTTCCCGTTTCGTTCATCAAATAAAATCTCAATTGTTAAATTCACACTAAAGCTTTTTTCTAACTCAAACTAGAAGTACCAAGGTCTTTTACTGAACAATATACTCCCATCTCCAAAGATACTTCAGTTAATATGCATTTTTATTTACAAAGCCATTTACGATAGTCTTCATAATAATTTTAATATCAAATAACAATGTCCAATTTTCAATATACTGAATATCATGCTCTATTCGTTCTTCAATTGAAGTATCTCCTCGTAATCCGCTTACTTGGGCCCATCCAGTAATACCTGGTCTCACATGATGTTTTATCATATATTTGGGAATTTCCTCTTTAAATTGATCGACAAAATATGGTCTTTCAGGTCTAGGTCCTACAATACTCATATCGCCTTTCAAAACATTAAAAAATTGGGGAAACTCATCAAGACTGGTTTTTCTTAGGAAAGTACCAAATTTAGTCCTTCTTGGGTCATTTTCAACAGTCCATTGCGTATTAGAGGCCTCGACAGACATATGCTTCATAGATCTAAATTTATACATATAAAACGTTCTACGATTAAGCCCTACACGCTCTTGTTTGAAAAAAATAGGACCTGGAGAAGTTAATTTCACGCCAATTGCGATCACTAATAGTATAGGTGATGTAATAATTATTGCACAAAGCGCAAAAACAATATCAAATATACGCTTCAGTACTCTATTTACATATTCATCTAAAGGTATATCTCTAACATTAATGACTGGTAAATCACCAAAACTTTCAAAATGCGGGGTAGCAGGTAGTATATCGTAAAAATCTGGAACAATAGATACACGAACACCTGCTTTCTCACACATTTCAATAATTTGATGATATTTTGAAAAAGCAGTTAAGGGTAACGCAATTACTACTTCGTCAATTATTGTTTTTTCTAGTGTTGTCGATAAATCCTCTATTTTCCCTAATATTTTCTGCTCTCTATTAATTTGTTTAAAATCATCTAAAAAACCAATTGCTCTAAGCCCGTATTCAGGATGATTATCCAAGTTCTCTAAATACCTTTTTCCGATAGAGCCCGCTCCTAAAATTAAAACAAACTGTTGATTATAGCCTTTTTTTCTCATTGCTCTTAAAAATTGCTTAACAAAAAAACGATATGTAACAATAATCATAAATCCTACAAATAAATATATAGCTAAGAACATCCGAGATATATCAATCGTTTTAACAATAAATAAAACACTTAATAAAACAAACATACTATAAATTTGCACTTGAACTATTTTAGAAACTTCATTTGCAAACCTCATTTTCCTTTTCGGAACATATAAACCAATCAAAAAACCAATAGCCAAAAATGCAACCGAGTAAACAATGTTCCAAATGAAGTAATCTGCTAATGGCAAATATGACCCTTGTTGCTCTTTATTAATCACAAAGCGAAAATACCATGCAACAACAAATGATACTTGAATAAAAAGAAAATCTGTTGTCATGTATAGTTGTGTAATAAAGCGCTCTTTCCCTCTTATCACTTTAATCACCTTTTTTAGTTTATTTAAATTAACGACCTCTTTTTAGAAGGTTACTTAATGTGGCGAATGTTAATTTTAATGTAATTCCTGTATAAACTGCACCATTAACTAAAAAGTTATATTTCTTTTTAAAATGTTTTTTATGGAATAAATACATTGCTCTATGAAACTCATAAACAATTTTAAATGGTTTCCTTCTGCTACTTGCCCCTTTATAATGAACAATTGAAACAGTAGGATTATAAACAATTCGCCAGTCTGCCTCTTTTATTCTATAACACCAGTCTATATCTTCTCCATACATAAAAAATTCTTCATCTAATAAACCAACTTGCTCAAATGCTTCCCTTCTAACCATCATGAAAGCCCCAACTAAGCAATCAATGTCATGTATCTCATGCATATTCATATAGCTTTTATGATAGCTATTATATTTAGGACTAGTAGGATTTTTTTGAGCTAGACCTATCATATAATAGAAGGATGCTTCTGGAGTAGGGAACCCCCTATGACAGGCCTTATCTAACGTTCCATCTGGTAAATTGACTTCACAGCCAACAGCACCAACATTTGTTTCTTCATCCATAAAGCTGATTATTTCCCCTAATGTATTTTCGTTAACTACAGTGTCGGAATTCAACAACAATACATATCGACCGCTACATTCTTTTATCGCTTGATTATTCGCTTTTGAAAAGCCCACATTTTCTTTATTTGATATAACATGCACATGATCAAATTTACTTTTGATTTCTTCTACCGAGCCATCTGACGAAGCATTATCTACTACGAAAATATCATATTGAAAATTCATTTTTGAGTTTAAAACAGATTGAATACAATCAATTGTTAGCTTTTTTGTATTATAATTAACGATTACTACACTTAAATCCATTTTATTCTTTTACCATATTCCTTTAAAATATTGATAAATTTTTTTGAAGGAGCCTTTCTATTTGATTGGATAAACTCTTTTTTGATTTTTAAAGCTTTGTATTCTTTTAAAAAAAGTTTATATGCACTAAAAAGCTTTGGAGGAACATATACTATGATTGTAAAACCACTGAATTAAACAAGCTTTTATATAATTCGCACTATTATATGTAACTATTTAAACAGCTATACTAGCCAAATTCCCCCTCTATTCCATTTATAATACATTTTAATTATAGCTTTATAAACAAAAATAACAATCTAAAGGAGATTGTTATTTTTGTTTATATATTCATATAACGCTGCTTTCCAATGCCTTCTAGGAGTAAAACCATTAATTTTTAATGCTAAATCTCCTAATACAGAATAAGCAGGGCGTTTAGCAGGTCTTGGGAATTGTTCTGAAGTTAAAGGATTAACAATAACATTTTTATTAGCAATATTAAAAATTGCTTTTGCAAATTCATACCAAGAACATGTCCCATTATTCGTACAATGATAGATTCCGTACTTCTCAGTTTGTACCAATTCAATTAAAAACTCAGCCAAATCAACTGTGTAGGTAGGAGAACCAATTTGGTCATGAACAACACCAATTTCTGTTTTCTCTTCAGCTAATTTCAACATTGTTTTAACGAAATTCGGACCAAATTCACCATAAACCCATGCCGTTCTCACAATAAAATATTTAGTGCTTAAAGTTTGTGTTAAAAACTCACCTGCGTATTTAGATTGACCATATACGCCTAACGGTTCCACATTCATATATTCGTTATAAGGCGAATCTGCTTGACCATTAAAAACATAGTCTGTACTAATATAACAAATTTTCGCCCCGATTTTTTCCGCTGCCACAGCTAAATTGCGCTGCCCCGTTGCATTTACTTGAAAAGCAAGCTCTCGGTTTGTTTCTGCCCCATCTACATTTGTATAGGCAGCGGCATTAATAATAATATCTGGTTGAACATTATTACATATTGTAGTCACTTGTTCTATATTGCTGATATCTAATTCTTGCTTAGTAAATGCATATAGGTCATGTTGACTATTAGATAATTGCTTAACAAGCTCTTGACCAAGTTGTCCATTAGCACCTGTTACCATAATCTTCATTACAATTTACCACCATATTGCTCTGTATAATAGTTTTGATAATCACCTGAAATGATATTTTCCCACCAGTCCTGATTATCCAAATACCATTGCACTGTTTCTTTTAAACCTGTTTCAAATGAATACTTCGGCTCCCAACCTAACTCTTGTTGAAGTTTCGTTGGATCAATTGCATAGCGGCGATCATGACCTAAACGATCTTCTACATATTGAATTAATGATTCTGGTTTATCAAGCTGCTTTAAAATTTCTTTCACAACTTCTAGGTTAGTTTTTTCATTATGCCCACCTACATTATAAACCTCACCGATTACACCTTTATGAAGAACTAAATCGATCGCGCTACAATGGTCTGTTACATGTAGCCAGTCACGAACATTCTTACCATCTCCATATACCGGAAGTTTTTTACCATTTAATGCATTAATAATCATTAATGGAATCAATTTTTCTGGGAAATGAAATGGTCCGTAGTTGTTTGAGCAACGTGTTATATTTACAGGTAGACCAAATGTTTCATGGTATGCTAGTACTAAAAAGTCTGCTCCAGCTTTACTTGCACTATAAGGACTATTTGGTGATAGCGGAGTTTGTTCCGTAAAATAACCGTCTTCTCCTAAAGATCCATAAACCTCATCAGTAGACACTTGTATGTACTTATTGATGTTGTATTTTTTTGCTGCATCTAATAATACTTGAGTGCCTTGAATATTTGTTTGCACAAAAATACCAGGGTTCGTAATACTACGATCTACATGCGACTCTGCTGCGAAGTTGATAACCGCATCAACTCCGTCACCTACTAGTTTATCCATTGTTTCTGCATCTGTAATATCCGCCTTGACGAATTGATAATTAGGCTTTCCTTCACATTGCTTTAGATTTTCTAAATTTCCTGCATATGTTAGAGCATCCACGTTAACAATAGAATATTGAGGGTATTTATCAACCATGTAATTAACAAAGTTACTTCCGATAAATCCGGCTCCACCTGTTACTAAAATTTTCATCCTTATCATTCCTTACCTTTATAAATAAACTGGCTTTCTAAATCCTTTAAATTTGGATGTTTCGTATCCTTGTCAGATAAAATTGGATTAGTTGTTGGCCAGTCGATATTTAAATTTGGATCATCCCATGCAATGCCGCGATCATGTGTTGGAGAATAATAATTGTCTACTTTATATTGGAACTCCGTATTATCGACTAACGTACAATAACCATGTGCAAAACCCCGCGGTACTAATAATTGTCTTTTGTTTTCCTCACTTAAAATGAATCCTTCCCACTGACCATAAGTAGGAGAACCTTGGCGAATATCTACAATTACATCGTAAACTGCACCTTTTGTTACTCTGACTAGCTTCGTTTGAGCAAATGGTTCTAGCTGATAATGTAACCCTCTTAGTACACCACTTTCTTTTGATAATGCGTGATTATCTTGTACGAAATTAAAAGAAAAACCTTGTTCTTCCAATAATTTAGCATTATAAGTTTCCATAAAAAAACCACGATGATCCCCAAATACTTTTGGTTCCAAAATATAGGCATCTTTTAGTTTTGTTTGAATAAAATTCACTTTATAGGACCCCTTATAACTTTTTATTTGCGAGTGAAATTAAATACTGACCATAGCCATTTTTCTTTAATGGCTCTGCAAGCTCCAATAGTTGTTCTTTAGAAATATAGCCTTTACGGTAAGCAATTTCCTCTAAACATGCCACTTTTAAACTTTGACGTCTTTCAATTGTTTCAATAAATGTCGAAGCTTCTAATAGTGATTCATGTGTCCCAGTATCCAACCATGCAAAGCCTCTGCCTAATAACTCTACATGTAGATTTCCAGACTCTAAATAAGCTTTGTTCACATCCGTAATTTCTAGCTCTCCACGAGCAGATGGTTGGATAGACTTTGCAATTTCTACTACATGATTATCATAGAAATATAATCCAGTTACGGCATAACTAGACTTAGGTAACTCAGGTTTTTCTTCGATGGAAATTGCTTTTCCTTCATCATCAAACTCAACAACACCAAAACGTTCTGGGTCCTTTACATTATATCCGAAAACAGTAGCTCCTCTTTCTCTTGTAGCAGCTCGTTCTAGCATTGTTGTGAATTTATGTCCATAGAATATATTATCTCCTAATATTAAAGCTACGGAATCAGAGCCTATAAACTCCTCACCTATAATAAAGGCCTGTGCTAAACCATCAGGTGAAGCTTGTATAGCATAAGATAAATTTATTCCTAAATCATGGCCATTTCCTAATAATTGTTCAAAGCGAGGTGTATCCTCAGGTGTAGAAATAATTAATATATCTTTAATACCCGCTAACATTAATACTGAAAGTGGATAATAAATCATAGGTTTGTCATAAATCGGTAATAATTGTTTGGATACTGAGCGAGTTAATGGATATAAGCGTGTGCCGCTACCTCCCGCTAAAATAATGCCTTTCAAATTGAACACCTCTATTTTTGTCTAAGTAAAAAGAGCGAATTGCTTCAATCACCTTTTTTATAATTGTTTTTTCCATATTATAGTATAGTGGTAAACGTAATAACGCTTCGCTTTCCTTAGTAGTATTAATATCCTCACCATGGAAAATACTATAACTTTGTCCTGCTTTTGAACTATGTAAGGGTATATAATGAAATACAGCGCCAATTCCTCTATCTTTTAAATACTTAATTAGTTCTGTTCTTTCTACTAAATCCCTTACTTTTATATAAAACATGTGTGCATTATGACTACAATTATTAGGAACAACAGGTAAAGTAATATCTCCATTTTCAAAAAGATCTTGTAAATGTTCATAATAATATTGCCAACTAGCTAATCTATTTTGATTAATTTGCTCTGCATTTTCCAATTGCCCATAAAGATACGCCGCATTTAATTCACTTGGTAAATATGAAGATCCTATATCCACCCAACCGTATTTATCAACTTGTCCTCTAAAAAATTTAGAACGATCTGTTCCCTTTTCTCGTATGATTTCAGCACGTTCAACAAGACGATCGTCATTAATTAGCAAAGCCCCACCTTCACCGCAGTTGTAATTTTTCGTTTCATGAAAACTATAACAGCCTAAGTGACCAATTGTGCCTAGTGCTTTACCTTTATAGTAACTATTCACTCCTTGAGCCGCGTCTTCAACCACCATTAAATTATACTTTTTAGCAATTTGCATAATCGTATCCATTTCACAAGAAACCCCTGCATAGTGTACAGGTACAATAGCTTTTGTTCGAGTTGTAATCGCTTCTTCAATTTTTTTTTCATCAATATTCATTGTATCTGGACGTATATCTACAAAAACAATTTTTGCACCTCTTAACACAAAAGCATTTGCAGTAGAGACAAATGTATAGGAAGGCATGATAATTTCATCACCTTCATTAATATCTAATAAAATGGCAGCCATTTCTAAAGCATGTGTACATGATGTAGTAAGCAATGCTTTTTTACATTTATAATTCTCTTCAAACCATTTACTACACTTCGCAGTAAATTCTCCATCTCCGGATAATTTATTATTTTCAATAGCTTGTTTAATATAATATAACTCTCTTCCTGTAAAGGCAGGTACATTAAATGAAATCACCTTTTATCCCCCTAAATTGACTTACTAGTTACAATTACTCCAGCAATTATTAATAAAAGCCCTGCTACCTTCCCTACTGATACGGCTTCTCCAAAAACAAAAATAGAAATAATGAAAACTAACACAAATGATAAACTCGTAAATGGATAAGCATAGCTTAATTCAAATTTAGTCATCGCAGCCATCCAAAATAAAGAAGCGACAAATGCTGAACCAAATCCAGAAAGAATAAATGGGTCTAATAAAAGTTTTATCAAGAAGAAAAATTTATCAACTAAATTTGATGGTAATTCTTGATAGAGTTGCATTCTCCATTTTAAAATGATTTGACCATACACAGTAAATGCAATGGTTCCAAAAATATAAAAATATCCACCCATTTATACTTCTCTCCATCCCCAAATATAATAAGGAGCGTCGGGTCCTTTGTGGAAAATTAAATCCAAAATACTAACACCATGTTCAAAAGGAGGATGAAACTGTTCGTACTCAGGGTAATTTGAATAATCTTTATATATTAGTTCTATTCCATGTTCAGCATATAACTGATCATCATTATAATTTTTAGCTGCTGGGCCTGATATGTACCTTTTTCCATTGACTGAGTTGATTAAACTTATTACTTTCTCTTGCTTCTTACCTATTTGATCTAATTCCGAACTATTCATAAATATTGTTTTTATACCTAGTATCTCTTCAGCAATAGTTCTAATAATATATTGATTCATCACAGATAAATTTGTCCATTCCTTGTTCAAGTAAATATCTTCAAATAATCCTCTATATGTCTCAAAATATATTGCATCTTTATAATTTATTTCGATTTTATTCCAATGTTCTTTTTGCCATTTATCCCCATTTAATTCCACTTCATTTATTAACCTATTTAAATTTGACCCAACAGGAATAGTTAACCAACTAGTTCCATTCGAAGTTTTTATTTTATTTCGATTTCTCCAATCATTTTTAGTATATTGAACATCATCTAAAAAAATAAAAATATCGGAGTCATTTATAATATCAAAGTATCCTTTCCAGGGAATATAATTTGATTGTATAATCGCAATTTTGCTCATACTTAGTTGCCCACCTTATTCTTGTTATAATACAAACTTCCAGCTTTTACAAACGTGCTAGTTGGAACTACCAAATTGTTAACTATCACTGCCCCAGCTCCAATAAAACAGTTCTCTTCTACTTTTACAAAACCACACACTGTACTAGAAGGAGATAAAAAACAATTGTTTGCAATCTCACTATCATGATTCACAATTGCTCCCGGCCAAATTACTACTAGATTATTTATTATGGCATTCATCTCTATTACGGCACCTGCCATAATTATATTCCCTTCTCCAATAATACTTTTTGAATCAATTATCGCTTTAGGATGAATTAAATTTACAGTTTCATAATGATATTTTGTTAGTTTCTGTTGAACTTCCCATCTTGCTTTAAGATTTTTATAGCCTATTCCATTAACAATTTTATATTCTTTATAAGAATATTGATCTAGTACATCATCAAATGTACCTAGCACAAATTCACCAGTAGGTTCAAGATCATCAATAAAACCAACAAATCTATGTCCACAAATTTCAACTAAGTTTTTTACGATATGAGCAAATTCTTTCGATCCATACACGATAATATTTTCCAATTAAGTAGCTCCTTTGATATATTTATTAATTGTTCTTTTTTATCATCTGTCCCACCAAATAAAGCGGCTTTTTTGAAGTTTTAAAATTAATACGGTATATATATTCACCAATTACCCCTAAAACTATTAATTGTATACCACCTATAAATAAAATCGCTGCCATAGTGGATGCATATCCACTCACTGTTACCGTACCAGTAACTTTCTGTATTAAGATTAAAAATAGCCATAATAATCCTAAAATAGAAGTAAACAATCCCATCCAAGAAGATAATTTTAAAGGGACTTCAGAAAAGGAAATAGAAATATTTATAGTATGTCTTAGAAGTTTTGAAAAAGTATAGTTACTTGAACCACTACCTCTTTCTGCATGTAATACTTTTACTGTAGAATAATTGTTAGTTATCCACGAAAGATATCCATCTATGAAAGGATATGGCGAGTCAAATTGTTGTAATTCCTTAGCTATACTGCTTTTTATAATTCTAAAAGAAGTATAATCATAATTTAAACTTGGAATTGCAAGGTTAAATAATTTCCTTGCACAATATGATGTAATATTTCTCCATCTCGAGTGCGATCTTTGTTCAAATACTCCATATACTAAATCATAACCTTTAATTGCTTCGTTATATAATGCAATTATGTCATTGGGATTCTGTTCTAAATCATCATCAATTGTAACAATCCATTTTCCTTTTGCTTGCGCTATTCCACAAATTGTTGCAGCATGTTGCCCAAAGTTTTTACTTAATTTTACAGCAGTTATTCGTTGATCTCGGGTAGCAATTTGTTGAATTACATCCCAAGAATTATCTCCACCACAGTCTTCTACAAAAATAATTTCAAAACACTCTCCTATTTTTTCTAGCGCTGAAACTAGCTGATTATTAAGAGCAGTGAGATGTAAATGTGAGCGAAATACTGGAATGATTACTGAAATTTCTATATCGTCCATTTTTTACTCCGTTTTCAATATTTATTTATCGTACTTCAAGATTATTTATAATAATACTTAATTCTCGAACATCATTAGAATTACCATTTTTTTTTGGTACAAAAGACTTATCTGTTTTAATTTCGATTTCCATTGTTTCATTCTTATTTAATTTTTGTTTAATTTGAAACTCACCTGATTTAAGGATATCCGACCTCATAATTTCACCATCTACAACTAGTAATAAAGTTACTTCATCATAATTGTCAGGAACAATACCTTCTATAATTAATTCGCCAATATCACCACTTCGAATACTCGCAGAGGCACTTTTGGCAATCCATCTATAATTCCCTTCGTCAGAATACCAACCGTTATTAAGAACCGATCGCCCCCATATATTATTTTCCAAATTCATTTGTCTTAAATCTAATAAATAATAATTTTGAGCTTCTATTTTAACAATGGCTTCATCATTCTCTAATTGTGAAATAACTTTTTTTACATTTTCAAAACCTTTAATTTCTTCCCTTGGTAAAATTAAAAAATCAATTTTTGCCCACTCCAAATATTTGTAAAAATCTAGTTCTGAAGATATGATACTTTCATTTCCAAGGTGATTAGAGACGATTCCTGGAATATTCTCAAATCTTGTTGAGAGGTGATTTAACACTTGTTCATCTCCAAAGCCAATAGATCTAGTTTTATTAGGTATTTTTCGTATATACTGTTCTATTTCATTAAGACCATTAGTTTCAAATAATAAGTCGTTACTCTCCTGTTGGTAAATATTTAAATTCGTTGTAAATTCCTGAGTTCCCCACTGCCATGATGAATGTGAAATAAATGTTATCAGTAATTGAGTTGGTAAAAATATAATTATTCCTATGTTAATCCACTTTTGTAATGTAGAATTCTTAACAGAACCTCTCAAAACTGTATATAAAGCGATAAATGTAAGTATAATAGGAATTAAAAAATAATTGCCATCTCCACCATTTATCATAAATGTAGCAAAGAAAATACCAACCAGTATTACTGGAGCGAAAAAGAATACTTGCAACTTGGAAATGAAATTAATTTTAAAATTCTTTGTAAGTATAAATAATAATATTATTAAAATTAAAAAAAAGGTCGTATTCCCAGTCCATAACATAATAATATGTTCATAATCTTTAGGATCAAACAACAGTTTATACCATCTATCAATTATCCCCGACAAAGAAAATGTAACATCTAAACCTGTTACATTATGTTCAGAGGTAACTGGATATTTCGCCTCGAAACCCAATTTATTCCACAGCCCTAAACCAGAAGGATAAATTGGATATCCTGTAAGTTTAAATGTTCTATAACAAATTATAAAAAAAATAAACAATGATGTTACTAGAATCCAATATAGTGATTTGATTTTATATAAATTACTAAATAAAAAATACTGTTTCTTATATTTTTTTATGTATATAATCATTGAAATCAAGAAACCTAATCCAATAAAGGGAACATATAAAAAACTTGTCGATTTTCCTCCTAAAGATAAAACAAGAGAAGATATTCCAAAAATCAATTCTTCGCTTTTATTCTGATTAATAAAGTTCAATAAATAGTATATTCCCAACAAGATAAAGAAAATAGAAAAAATATCAGGCTTAGCTGTAGTAGAAATATTAGCAAAAGCCGGTATAGTTCCCAATATAATTGTTCCAATAATAGAATAAAAAGAATTGTTTAAAATTTCGTTTAATATTCCAAAAATAATAATCAAACTAAGAATAAAAAAAATAATGTTAATACAATATATGAAACTATAGTCCCCTAAATCACTTAATGGTAAAGTGAAATATTCAAATAGTTTAGGATAGAAGTGGACAAATTGAACAAGACCTAGATTATCAAAAAAAGAGTTCTCCCCCACTAATACGTATTCGGGTCTTAGCCCATACCAAATAGAATCATAATCTATTGCTCTATTTGATTTACTTAATAAAGCCAAAATAAGAACAACTAAACAGGAGATTAGATCTTTTTCATTCTTAGTAAACCTATCTAACTTTTCAATCAAAAAGAACGAAAAAGGCTTATTTATACCTTTATGTATACTAATTATAAATAATATCAACGTTACTAATCTAATATTACTTATTGAACCATAGCCTATTAATGATAAAAACAAATTAATTGCTGCCCAAACTACAAAACCAACTAAAAAACTTTTTAAATAAAAGCTTATATTATTATTATTTATGTGCTTATAGAATTTTCTATTAATACAACTCCCGATTGAAAAAAATACTTCAAAATAAAGAATAGTTAATACTGTTGGTACAAAAAGATTTGAATTTATTAAGTAAAGCATCGTAATTAAAGCAACAATAACAAAACTATATTTAGTTTTAAAATATCTATTAACTAATACATAACAAAATAATAAAATTAAAAGTAATATACCACCTTCGATGGTTTCAGGTTGTTTTAAATGCCAACTATATACATCGATTAATATGTTATCAAAAACAATTATCTGGAATAATAAAGCACATAATATAAATAACAAGATACGTGGGAACTGTAGTATTTGTTTTGATTTCAATTCCTAATCCTCCGATACATTACTATAAAAATATTTAAAAAATAGCCCTTCCAGATTGTGATTTTCGATAAGTATATTTAGCTTAACACCAGCAACCTCACCAGCTAGAATATCAGTTACTTTATCACCAATCAAAATAGATTCCATTAGATTAATATCATACTTCTCTTTAGCCTTTAGTATCATTCCTGGATTTGGTTTTCTATCTACTGAATCCCTTAGGTACTTTCCTATCCCATGGGTAGGATGGAAAGGGCAATAGAACACTTCGGTAATGACTATCTCATTTTTCAAAAATTGATTTATCATCCAATTATTTAATATGTGAAAATCCTCCTCTGTATAATATCCCCTACCTATTCCTGCTTGATTAGTAATAATAATAATTAAATAACCTTTATCCTGAAAGGATTTAACAAATTCGAAGATACCGTTTACGAATTCAAAATCCTCGATTCTATAAACATAGTTCTTTTCAATGTTTATTACACCATCTCTATCTAAGAATAATGCTTTTTTCATCAAAGAGCTCCTTTACTTCTGTTTGAGCTTTTTCATAATCTTCTGGAATGCCAATATCAATGAAATATGCTGATGCTTTATATCCGCTTATACTTAGTTCATTTATCTTTGTCTCTAATATTTCTTTTTCAAATGAAAATGTCTTTGATAGATTGTAACGATTGAATAATTTCTTATTAATTAGATAAACACCACCGTTAATAAAGCCTGAATCTTTATACATTTTTTCGTCAAACCCAGTAATCTTATTATTTTCAAAAATAACTGAGCCATATCGATCAAAATTAATTAAATGCTTAAGTGCTATTGTAATATCAGATTTTTCTGTATGGTGGAATTCAATAAATTCATTCAAATTTATATTAAATAAAGTATCTCCATTTAAGATTAAAACATTGTCTGAATCGATTATTTCTAGTGCTTTTTTTATCGCTCCACCTGTACCTAGTGGCTCATTTTCTACAGAATACTTAATATTCAAGGTATTATAGGTTGTAGAGAAATAATTCTCTATCACTTCATGCTTATACCCCGTACACAATACAACATTATTGATTTCATACTTCCCTAGGTATGTTAAAAGATAGCTTAAAAAGGGTTTATTCGCGACTGGCGCCATTGGTTTCGGGACATCGCTTACTACAGATTGTAGCCTTGTCCCAAAACCTCCAGCTAAGATTATTGCATCCATATTAATTCTCCTTAGAAGCAGCAGCCAATAACGTATTAAATCCTTGACCAAATATTGCTTCTTCTATAATTGAACAAATAATATGACCAATTAAAATATGAGCTTCTTGGATTCTTGGTGTCTCAATTGAAGGAACCTTTATACAGTAATCACAAAGTTCATCCATTTTTCCACCATGTGCACCGGTCAATCCAACTGTAATAATATTTTTATCTTTGCATTCTTCAAGTGCTTTAATAACGTTTGCTGAATTACCTGACGTTGAAATGCCGATAAACATATCCCCTGCAATGCCATTTGCTTGAATTTGTCTAGAAAATAATCTCTCATATCCATAATCATTGCCAATAGCCGTCAAAATAGAACTATCTGTTGTTAATGCTAAAGATGGTAAGCCTGGGCGGTCAAAGTAAAATCTGCTAACTAATTCACCAGCTATATGCTGTGCATCAGCTGCACTCCCGCCATTGCCCGCAAGCATGATTTTATTGCCTTTTTCATAAAGTTCAATAGCTTTTACAGAAACTTCTTCTATTAAGTTCATAAGTTCTTTATTATTTAGAATTGATTGTTTTACTTCAATAGACTGTTCAATTTGCTTTAGCATAAATTCATTAATTGACTTATTCATTGATTAAACTCTCCATCCTTGTGTACCTTTATTAACAAAATGTACTGTTTTTACTTCGCCATTTTCATTTTCTAATGCCTTTATTACTTCAAGCTTTTTAATTGGGTCCACTATAAATATCATGAAGCCTCCTCCACCAGCGCCTGAAACCTTACCACCTATAGCACCAGCATTCATAGCTTTCGTATAAATATTATTAATCATCTCATTAGAAATAGAGGATGCCATTTTCTTTTTTTCTTCCCAAGAATGTCCTAATAATTGACCAAATTTAGTAATTTCCCCTTTAAGTAACGCTTCCTTCATGTTCACAGCATCC
Source organism: Lysinibacillus sp. CNPSo 3705 (assembly GCF_028674935.1). Lineage (NCBI taxonomy): Bacteria > Bacillati > Bacillota > Bacilli > Caryophanales > Bacillaceae > Lysinibacillus > Lysinibacillus sp. CNPSo 3705. Next base: position 71,032 of record NZ_JAQZSD010000058.1, read on the forward strand.
CTTTTTAGTTGATGCATAGCTTCCAATGAATTTTTATTTCTATTAGTTGCATTATTGGACTGTTCATCAATGATTTTAGCCGACTCTCTTGAAACACCTGTAAAATATAATAATAAAGAACTTTCCAATTCATTAATGATCCAATTCTTGATTCGCAATGGGTTCACAATAACTCGATCATTCCCATAAAACTCCATGAAATTAAACCCACCAAATGTAGCTGCATATTGATCTTGCTTCCCACCATTTAAACCGATGTCTTTTCTTTCGATTTCAAAGGCTAAATGAGCTATGTCATATTCACCTAATGGTAGATTCAACCACTCAGTAAATGCCTTTAAAATAGCCACTACCATAGTAGAAGAGGAACCCAATCCCGAACCAGCTGGAGCATCTGAATATGTAGTAAGCCTAAAAGATAAAGGCTTTTTTACGAATTGCTTTATAACGCGATTATAAACACCTTTGTGTAAATCTAACATGCCATTTAATTCTATATGCCCTGTAGATTTACATGTATATGTTTCTTCTCGGTCAACAGCATAAAATGAAATAGTATTATCTTCAGTTACTTCAATCGAACAATATGCATACATATCAATAGTAGCGTTTAATACGTAGCCTCCGTATAATTCACTATACGGAGAAACATCTGTACCTCCACCCGCAAGCCCTAGTCTTAAAGGTGCTTTCGCTCTATAAATAGTCATCTTATTAAAAAACTCCTTAATCACTAATATCTGCTGATATTATTTTTTGTACAGCTTTTGATGTGAAATTCTCATTTATATATTTAAGTGAAGCAATAGATTGCGAGTTTAATGAATCTACATCATCATACAAATCTAATACCTTCCTAGAAAAGTCCTTCTCTGATTCAGCAATTGCTAATATATTCTCGCTTCCTACAATTCCTTCTGCTCCAACTAATGTAGTAACTATTGGCATTTGATAATACATTGCCTCCACTACTTTCCCTTTTACACCAGCCCCATATCTAAGTGGTACCACTACAATTCGGCATTGATTATATAGTTCAATCAATTCCTCGTCAGAAACAAAACCTGTCACAATAATATTCTCTGAGGCCAAAGATTTGATTTCATTTGGAGGATTAGAACCTACTATGTAGAATTTCATATTTGGCTTTTCTTTTAAAATTTTGGGTAATATAGAAGAAGTGAACCATAAAACTGCATCAATATTTGGTTTATGACCAAATCCACCTACAAATAATAGTCCTTCTGTATTTTGAAATTGTTTCTGATTATGCATTTCTTTTTCTTCAAAAATATAAGCAGGAATAGCTTTAGCATTAATATTTGGATAGTACTTTCGTATTTCTTGTACTTCTACATCTGATGGATAATAGATAACATCTGATTTTTCATATAACTCGAACTCAGTCTTCTTCCATTCTTCAGCAGATTTTTTCAAGTTCTCGATGCCCGTTAACTCGTATTCTCTAAACTCTCGTAAAAAATGCAAGTCATGTCCATAATATATAATTTTTGAATTAGTATAATTCTTTAGTACGTCCACATATTTTATAGATATATGTGGTCTATTCATATAAACATAATCAATC
>NZ_JAQZSD010000059.1:0-27716 GCF_028674935.1 Lysinibacillus sp. CNPSo 3705
ATCAAAAACGTACTGTAATTATGTTTTATTCCTAATAAGATAAAATTGAGATGGGTACATTCCACTTTCTTATTCAGTTGATATTGCTCTAATTTTTTGTTCAGAAGATATAACAATTTATTTCCAATAACCAGCTTTTTAATTAACTTTTCTGTAAAAGAAGTTTCTATCACTTCATTGAACTCAACCATTATTTTTTTGTATATATTATATTTTTGCATATCAGATATTTGTTGACCATGAATTTTAGTAAATAAAAAAGTTAAATTTTCTATAACCACATCATGTTTTGATCCATCGTCAATGGCCGTTTTAATTAATTTTCCAGCTACATTATAAAGATAATGTCTTGAAATTTCCTTTTCGATACAAAATGAAAAATCTACTTTTTTTGAAAGGGCATCGTTTAAACAACTCATTTTCATTCCCCTTTTTGTTTGAATGAATTTTTAGATTTCCATTGCTCTATTTCTTCTAGGTCTTCTTTTCTGTATATATGAAAAGCAGGGTAGGTCGTTTCTACATACATAGAAAAACCGAGTACTGCTGCTCTTATACAAAAATGACGGTCTTCACCAACATAAGAAACATTATAAATATTGTTGAAGTTTACGCCAGCATTTATTACATTCTTACTTATAAGTGTACACGCACCTAGTCCTCCGACCTTATATATCCCTGGAACTTTCATTTTCATAATAAATTCGATGGATTTAAGTTTAATCTCACTTTCAGAAAGAGGATGATGATCTTCCTTATTGAATAACTGATATTCGTCCTGCATCCAAACTTGAGGCATTTCAATAGCATCGGGTGTCCACTTGGTCCAAAATATATTTGATATAATATCCTTGTTTGCTTTAAGCAAATGAACTAAAGTTTTGGGATGTAACACTAAATCAGAATCTATTAAGAATACATAGTCAAAGTCTTTTTCTTTCGCATAATCAAGGATATGATTTTTCATACATGCCACATGATGTACATTATTAGTGGTCCAGTAATGGGTAACATCATTTTTTATATATTCATATTTATTTTTTGTTTCAATAATGGAAACCTCTCGATTAGTAGAGAAGTTTTCTAGTAGTTCCTTTGATGTCAGATCATCATTATCGTCAAAGAATAAGTAATTTACTTGTACTTCATCACTTTTTTCTAAATTATCAAGTGAATGGAGAAAGTGCATCAAAATATCACTATCTTGTTTAATTGGGCTCCCAATTAGTATGTTGACTTTCCCCTTTTTATGTCTTTCAACGGTCCCTGCTTCTACTAAATTAAAGATTTGGTTCTTCATGTCATGTTCTACAGATAATTCATTTTTTTCAAGTTGTTGAATAAAAAATTGTTCATTAAAAATAACACTTGGATGTTCTGGCACATAGTATTTTGCATGATCATGATGAAATTTTGAGTTTTTCACGTCCCCCTGATGATAATACAATGCACATAGTTGTAGATGAGGATACCACGTCCAATATTGTGATTCTAAAACAGCATATTCCGCATCAGGTTTACCAATTTTTATTGCTGTTAAATACCAATACAAAGAGGCATTAATATTCCCTTTTTCTTTTAAAATATCCCCTAGCAAACAACAAAATTTCGGAGTAGGTTTGGTATATTCCAGAATACGTAATAACGCTTGTAGCTGTAAATTTTTCTCGTTAAGCTGGCTATAACAGTGTGATAAATTAAAACATGCATTAATATTATCTTCCACCCATCCTTGATTGGCATCTAAAAATGTTTTGTATTGCTCAATAGCTTTTTCATATTTTTTATGATCCAGTAACTCATTTCCAAAATAATAGACATCTCTGGGTGAAAAGTATTCTCCCTTCTCATAGCAATCCATATAGATTAATAAATTTCGAGCTGTGTGCTTCTTTTCTTTTTTATGTTCGAGGGCTATATCACTGTGTAAGATATTTCCGGAAACTAATAAGACTTCGTGAACCTTACCTTCCCATCTAAATTGTCGTTCTCGTTTAGCTAATCTGTGTCTACGTATCTGATAGCCTACATCACCAAATTCGCTAACAGATAATATATATGGCATACTTACTGCGTCTATCTCTTCGGATAGACTTTCTTTTAGTTTAATTAATTTCAACTGTTCCTTCTCTTCCATTACATCATCTGCATCTATCCACAGAATATAATCCTTGTTCGCTAAACTAAAGCAATAGTTCCGAGCTTTTGAAAAATCATTACACCATTCAAAGTCATATATTTTCGCCTCGAATTTTTTTGCTATTTCCTTAGTATCATCAGTAGATCCTGTATCTACAATAATAATCTCATCTACAATATGTTTTACTGATTGTAGACATCGACCTAAAACCTCTTCTTCATTTTTCACTATCATACACAGACTAATTGTTGCCATTACTTTTTCAACCCCATTTAATTAAATTTGGATCCTTATCTAATATTGAATGATATTGTTCGAGGCACCCATAAACCCCTCCATTATCCAACTCCATATATCTTTCATACTTTGCCTTTCTATCTTTCTCTGTTGACCATCCGTAATGCTGAATTTTCACGGTACTATAAAAGTGTTTATATTCAAAAATATTTAATGGAAACCGACCGCAGTGCTGCGCCGTCTCTTTCCAGACATATTGATCTGTAGGTTTGAAGCGAACTAGAAAAGGTCTAAAAGTTCTATGTGCATACCAATATTTATCCTCCCGATAATGTGAGTCATTCCACATATCATATAAACGAAAATAGACGGCATCATACATTTGTTGATTTGTAATGATTTCATACTGTGTAAGAAAAGATGATTCCATCATTTCATCACTATCTAGATTTAATATCCAATCGGGGTTTGTTTGTATTGTCTCCTCCCACTGTTGCTTTCTAAGCGTTATTTCATTAAAAAAGCGTGATTCTTTATTTTCCACAATTTTCAACGGAATCCCAGTGAGTACTTCTTTGCAAATTAGAATAGTATCATCTGTACTAGCATCATCTATAATGACAGCAGCGTTAATAAATGGCTTATGTTGCATCAACGCCCTTTTTAAATATCGATTGCCCTCATTTTTCACCACCATTGATAAAGTGATACTCAAAAAAACACTCCTTTTTCTTTTATTCATATTCATAAAGTTTTAAAGGTATACTATTGAGGGAGGAGATTAATTGAATAATTGTTTTGTTTCTATGTGTATGATTGTTAAAAATGAGGAAGAATTCTTACCTAGTTGCCTCAAGAGTGTTCAAGAAATTGTAGATGAAATAATTATTGTTGATACAGGCTCTACAGATTCTTCCATTGAGATTGGTAAAAGTTTCGGAGCAAAAGTAATCTCACATAAATGGAATAATAATTTTGCAGAAGCAAGGAATATAAGCCTCGAAAATGCGAAAGGTGAATGGATATTAATTCTCGATGCAGATGAAACCCTTGAAAGTATCGATAGAACCCTTTTCCATAAATATATTAAGCAATCCAATGTGGATATATTATCACTAGAACTTGTGAATTATTATGGTGATAAAATAGATGAAAATCGAATTTATACAATGGCGCAGTCCAGGCTATTTAAAAATCGTCTAGGTTTAAAATTTGAAAATAGTATTCATGAAACAATAAACTTAAATGATGCTGATATGGATATTCATAACATTCAGCATTTACCTATAAAGATTCATCATTTAGGATACCTTACACAGGTAACAGAGAAGAAAAAGAAAAATGAACGAAATATGAATTTGCTTCATACTGAAATTAAAAACGACAAACATAGTCCGTGGATGGAATATCATCTTGCAAGTGAGTACTATCGGCAAAAAAAATACGAAACAGCTTTTTTATATTGTAATGAATCTATTAAAAGGTTTTTGTTAGCTGGTTTTAAGCCCTCTTCCCTGCTATATAATCTTAAATATTCAATACTAGTAACTTCCGGATCCTTTAATGAAGCATTAAAAGGAATTGATAAAGCGATTCTACTATACCCTGATTATGTTGATTTACACTTTTATAAGGCAGTCTCTCTTTATCATGAAGGTATGTTTAATGAGTGTATTTTAACCTTAGAGCATTGTCTTGCATTAGGAGAGCAAAACCTTGCCTATTTAACGATGTCTGGTACAGGATCCTATCAAGCTTTATTTTATCAAGCACTATGTTTTAAAAGGAAAGGGAATCCATTCATGTATAAAGAATTACTTTTAAAGGCATTAGAAATATATCCTGAGTATAAGGAAGCAAAAGAGGAATTATTGGATTTTAGTTAAATACCATAAAAAAAAGAAGCATAAGGTACACTCCAAGTGTCACTATGCTTCTCTTTCAAGTGAATCCTTTAATTATCTTTTCTTTTTTTCATCATTTTAGTTAACCATTCATCAATTTCTTCATCTTTTTCATTGCTTTCCTGTTGAGAAAGGTGAATATTTGTATTTGACTTCCGAATAGCTTGATTGTCTATTTTGTTATTCTTTCTTCCTATTAAAATCGCAGAAACAAATATAAGTATTGAATAAACAAAGTATTGTCCACTACTGCTTACATAAAATTGGACAATTTCATAATTAAAACTAATAGCTTCAAGTTGCCCTTGTTCAACAAGTGTATTTAAATATTTGCTATTTTCAAAAAAACCCCAAATACTACATAGAAAAAACAGCATTGCGATAAAAAATAATGTAATCTTTAGCATGAAATTTATGTCTGTAATTTTTTTACTAATCATTGTCCTCGTCTCCCAAGTCGATTAAACTGCCATTTTTTATCAAACAAATGTTGTCCGCAATTTTTGTCACTTTCTGAGAATGGGTAACAATTATTACACATTTGTTTTCAGAATGGGCTAATTCTGCAAATATTTCTAAAATATCTTTTTCTGTATTTTTATCTAAATTTCCAGTCGGTTCATCAGCAATTATAATATGGGGGTTATGAGCTAATGCTCTGGCAATGGCTACTCGTTGTTGTTCACCACCAGACAATTTCATTACTGCTCTTGTGGCTTTTTCCTCATTAATCCCAACTTTATTTAGTAACTCCAAAGCGTGTTTGTTCTTATTTTTAATTTTGGTTTTACTGATATACATTGAAAGCACTATATTTTCTAGTGCAGTTGCATTTGTTAGCAAGTTATATTGTTGGAAGATAATCCCGACGTCTTGAGCACGATAGTTGTCACGATCAATCTCATTAAGTGACTTACCATTAATTAAAACTGCACCGTCTTGACACTTATCTAAGCCAGCTACAAGCGACAGTAAAGTTGATTTTCCTGCACCTGATTTACCTACAATGGTATATACTTTACCTTGATTAAATTTATAGTTAATCGCTTTAAGGACACGCTTGCCTTTAATATAGGCATATGAAATATCTTTTAATTCTAAACAACTCATATTTTGTTAATTCCTTTCCATCAAAATTTTAATTGGCTCATACTTCACAATTTTCAACATAGAACTTACTGCCGATACGGTTGTTAACAATAGTGCAATCATACTTATCTTAAGCAATGTAACCATATTAAGTACGACATCTAAATGTGATAGGGGTTCTTCAACAACTGCATTATTCGTTCCACCTGCCATCATCATGCCTTGCATTTGTGTATTTTGAGTGGCTGCTTGAACTGCGTCTATTTGTTGTTGTAGCAATATATCTGCAATTGGCTGCGCTATCATAGTGCCACCAAAAATACCAATGACGACGCAAACCGCAGTAATTAGAAAAACTTCTAACCATAAGCTGAATGATACGGTTGATTTTTTCATACCCATTGCTCTTAATACGCCGATTTCATATTTACGTTCGCGAATAGCAATAGACGAAATAACAGCAATAGAAATTCCACCAAATATCAACACGATAATAAGAAATGTTGAAGATACACTACTTAAGCCCTCAACTGGACCAACTATTTGATTGTAACTATCCATGTCAGTTTTAACGTCGAATAAATCAGATAGTCCTTTTTCTCCTAATTCTTCGGTGAATCCATCAATGTCTTCAGGACTATTCAAATAATAAGTTGCACCAACTTGAATTCCTCTATAATTTTCTTGTATTTTAGCGATAATTGTGTCAAAGTTCGAAAGTATTTCATTTCTACGGTTCGTAAATGCATTTTGTTGCTGACCGCTTCCATACTCTTCTGTTATATCATCATAAATACCTACTATTTTTAATTCATATGAAATTGGATAATCTCCTGCGTCCGATTCCCTATCTTCTGGATTCAACTCAGATTCCGCCTTTATGATATCTCCGATACTTAATGTATTTAATTCTGCAAAGTCACGGGAAATAATTGCCTCATTTTCTCCATTCGGCATTTCTCCATCAGTTAACTTTCTATACCCATTGTCAAATTCCGTAATATTTGGTGTAGTCAATTTCGTGTAATATTCTGGCATTTCAGAAATCATACCAGGACCACCCATCATCATTTTGTTGCCAGTGCCACCACCTAAACTTTCGTCAACACTTTCAAGCTCAGGTACTCTTAACCCTACAGAAGCGGTATAGTAACTTTCTTTCAAATATTCTGAATCGCCAAAAGCAATATATTGTTCAGCTGGAATAGTCGGAATTGCTACCCGTATCTTCCCGTCTGTACTATTGCTCATAGCTTCTTCACGCACTTTATCTATATTTGCGGATATGGTTACTTCCGAACCAAAACGACCTTTGTAGTCATTAATAACTGAGCTTGACACCTGATTTATCATTAGTGCAGTAACAGACGCAATAATTAAGGCTAGTATTATGATTCCTAGTAATATATTTCGTCCCCTATTCCTTTTAATATTTTTTAGTGCATTACTAATAATATACATTGAAAATCCTCCTTGTTTATTTTGGTACTCCTTAGTACAAATATGATTATAAGAAACGAATCTAACTTATTTCTAAAGTACAAAAAAAAACAACTCAAAATTGAGTTGTTTCTGCTTGAATTGGATAATTAATATGAGTACTTAAAATATAATAGTGACACATACGCCCTTATCAATATTTTCTATCCGGAAATCAAATCCTTGTATAGTTAAAGCTTTTTGGACAATTGTAAGACCCAATCCACTTTTCCCAATACTAGAAGTACGCACATTGTCTGTACTGAAAAATGGGTTTGCAATATCTTTTAGTATTTTATGTGGAATTTTTGTACCTGTGTTGATAATTTCCAGTTCAATAGATTTACCACATATTTTTGAAAATACTGTGATTTTTTCACCTGCTTTTGTGTTTTGAATGGCGTTAAGCAATAAATTAGAGAAAATTTTTGACAACAACTTTTTATCCGATTTAATAAACAAAGCATTATCAATCGAACATTCTACTTTCAACATCTGTTCATCTATAAGAATCCGATACTTTTCCAAAATAGTATCAAAGAAGGAAGCCAGATGTATAGATTCTTTTTGAACGATAAAATCAGGATTATCCATATTTACAATCATCAGTAGTTCATTAACTAAAGTTGCTTGATGTTGTTGAATAGATAAAAGATTATCTAATTGCTTTGAATAATCTTCTTTCTCTATAACGCCATCTATAATTCCTTCAATCAAACTCATTGATGAAGCAATTGGCGTTTTTAGCTCATGTGATACAGCAGAAAAAAAATACCGCTGATTTTCTTCCATCTTTTTCACCAATGCTATTTCTTTTTGTAAATCCTCTATTGTCTGTTTTAATCTTAAGTGCATAGAGTAAATATCTTCGGACAACTCTCCGATTTCATCAACTCTTTTTGTAGGAGGTTCCACTTCCTCTAACAAAGCCATTTTTTTAGTATCACTTGCTATTTTTTTTATGGGAGAAGTGATTATTTTTGAGAAAAAGAATGAAGCTAAAAGACAAATCACAAGTAGCACAATAAATATCTTGCTCATAGTCGGAAGCATCGTCTTGATAACTTCTTGTGGCCGTAAAGTATTTGAAATTACGATATTTCCCTTGTTAGCCATCTTAAGAGTTAATATAAATGATTCTCTACTAACCGTTTTAGAATTATCACCTGTCCTTTCTATAAAACGAGTATTTATATCATCTTTTATAATCGGCGTTTCATTAACTATATGAGGGATATTATCACTATCAAATTTAGGGGTTTTAAATAAAATATCTCCGTCATTTGAAATATAAGCAAAATCAAAAGACCGATTTTCTTCCGAAAACTGCTTTGTCATTTCAATAATTTTAATTTCATCTGTTTCGTATTGAACGGTATCAATAAGAGAAGCAAAGAGCTTAGAAACTTGCTGACGCTGTGTGATTTCTACAGTATTTTTTAATTGACTGTAAAAAAAGAAGAAGCAAATCACTAATAGTATTAACAGTAACCCCAAACTATACAGAAAAAACTTACCTGAAATTGTAAGATGTCTATTCTTCATTTTTTTCACCTAATCTATATCCTACGCCTTTAATAGTTTTTATAAATTGTTTGGGTAGCTTTTCTCTTAATTTATTCATTGTGGCATGAATGATTCCCTCATTTCCCTCAAAATCATAGCCCCATATTTTTGCCAGTAGTCTTTCTTTTGGCACGATTTGATTTGGATTTTGAACAAAACTCATAAGTAATTCAAATTCCTTTTTATTTAGGAAATACTTATTCTCGTCCCATAAAATCTCTTGCGTTTCTGGATAAATAATGATTCCATTTAATTCAATACTCTTTTTAAGGATACCCGTTCGACGTAGGACATTTTCTATGTGAGCCAGCAATATCTTCATTGAAAACGGCTTAGTGAGATAGTCATCCGCTTCATTTTCAAATGCATTCAAATGGTTTTGTTCATCTGATAATGCGGTCATCATAATTATAGGCATTGAGTGTAATTGTCGAATTTCTTTTAAAAGTTCTTGCCCATTTATTTCTGGCAACATAATATCTATTAAGCATAAATCATAGGCGTTGGAATATATGTTTTCTAACGCTGCTTGCCCAGAAGTGATCCACTCTGTTTGATAGCCTATTTTCATTAAGTATTTTTCAATCATTTCACCCAAAAACGGGTCATCTTCTACTATTAATACCTTTATCTTCATCTACATACACCTCTACAATATTATAAATCCCTTTTCTAAACTAAATCTAAAATAAATAGCTTTTTTGTCCTTTGCTTAATTTCTAAAATTTAGGATTGTGATATAAAGTTTTTTAGTTGGTGTCCTAAAGAATAAGCAATAGTATCAAATGTATTTTTTAGCACTTATTTTTTTAAAAGTTATTGATAAAGACCCTTTTGCCTAAATTACTGAATATCTTTCAGGTAATCGGTATAGCGAACAATACAATTCGCTCAAGCAAGTAGAAATTAAATGTGGAGAGCTTCTTTAGCTTTATAGTCACCTAGAACCTCTCATTTCTAAATCAGCAGCAAATGTTGAATAACCATCATGTAATTGCCCTAGAAAATGTATCTTTGGTGAAAATTCACACCGGATCCAGATACGCAAGTAAGCATTGCACACTGTATTCATATCGAAATCACAAAAAAATGCAGGACACTCCATGGTCCGGGAAAATCCCCAATATTTGGCTAAAGCAATTGAAAACTGTTTATTAAGAAAAAATAAGCATACATATCAATTAACTTTTAAGCACCTGCTAAATGGCCTAGGTAAAAATAAATTAGACCATTTTTTGTTACTGCCCATTTTTTCTTGGTTTCACAACATGAAACGAAGAAACTTAGCTATAACTTCGATTATCATTACCAATACTGGCATTCTAACCGTCATTTTATTTGTCCATTCAGGTGTACACATATAATGGGTACTTAGCAACAAGATGACGTGTGAATTGATTATTTTAGCAAACGATGAGCGCGAAAGTTGAAACAGCATCTAGCTCGTATGCTTGAAGCCAACACTAAAGATTGTAGAATGGCACAGAACTAGGATTTTCCCTTTATACAAATGATGAATGATGAATGATTAATTTCCTATTTTCTACCGTACCAAGAGATCCAGGGATATATTGTAAGATGCTAAATAAAACGTCTCTCACAGACGGACCAGTACTCCTTATTGAAGTGAGTTCTGGTCCTATTTTTTAATAGTTTCACTTTATTTGTTTCTTGTTCGTTATAAAATAATCCCGTAATCCCTCACCAATTTAACCTTCAATTGTAGCTTTAAATGAAATGACTACTTCACCTGCTTCACTTTCATTTTATAAACAAAGCGTAAGTATCTAACTTCATACTTAAGGTTCAGTTCGGGTAAAAAACAGAGGCAGTATGGAATATAGGAAGCGCGAGTCTAAGTCCGGGAGACGTTGGTGATTCTGGGCTCTTTGTATCCAATTCTAGTGGTATGTATTTGTAAAAATAGTTTGTACACAGGTTAAAAGCTCATACCGTTAATAATTAAAAATCATATCCTACATTATACGACTAATAGGAGGTATACCTCTCTATTAGATCGACAAATTAAGAAAGGATGAAGACAGTGTCGCAAGCAAACCTTCCTAATATAACCCCTAGCATCACAATTACTAGAGATGACGCCTTAAACCTCTTGTTATCTTCTATAGCGATTGAAGAGTTAGGGCTAGGACATATTATTAATGCCGAAGCGGAGAAAATCCAATACGCTGTCGGTACGCTGCCAGGACTTTCGGTTCCAGCGACCATCAGTGAGTTGCTACAGGTAAATTCAAGTGTTCAAAGTACTATGCAAGAATTAATTAAGAAGGAGCTACTCCTTCAATCTAAACTGGAAAACATCTTGGCTGCTCCTTCTTTAGTAGGCCCTACCGGTGCTACTGGGGCTACAGGACCTTCTGGTGGACCTCCAGGCGCTACTGGGGCTACTGGCTCTACGGGCTCTACGGGCTCTACAGGTCCTACTGGGGCTACGGGGGCTACTGGCTCTACAGGTCCTACTGGGGCTACCGGGGCTACCGGGGCTACTGGCTCTACTGGGGCTACTGGCTCTACCGGGGCTACTGGCTCTACTGGTGCATCCGGTCCTACTGGGGCTACTGGCGCTACAGGTGCATCCGGTCCTACTGGGGCTACTGGCTCTACTGGCGCTATTGGACCAGCGTTTGCACTCGTACAGGGAGTATTTTTTGGATTTGACGTTGGCCCATTTAGCAATTTTACTATTATTCCGGTCACATTCAGCAACCCGACGAATACTCCAGGTGCTTTTACGATTAACGGAGATGGCAGTGTAACTGTAAATGTATCCGGTATTTACCTTGTAATCAGTAGACTTCAGGTAGAAGTGGATAACTCAACCGCCATCGTTGTGAATTCATCGCCGGCACAATCTGGATTTTCCCTCATATCCGGTGGTGTACGAAATGGCGGAACTATAATGATCCCAACGATATTCGCTTTGAATGCAGGAGACACAGTATTTAATGAAGTAGTAAGTGCTAGTACAGGTGGTACTGCTATGTTAGGACCCGTAGGCACTGTTCCTCTAGCACAAACGGCCACTTCGGTAATAACTTTAGTTAAAATACAGGACCTTTAAAATAGTCGTTATGGAGTAATACAGCAGAGCTATTGTGAAATAACCCTAAAGTATTAGACAATAATTTATAATATCAGGCTGGACAAATGTGTTTCAGCCAACAAAAATACCGAACTATTCAATGAAACTCTCATGAAGTGTTTCGGAATAGTTCGGTTTTTCATTTACCGTGTTTTGTTAATTTAGAGATTTTTCGGCTTTATGAAGGAACAATTTAGTTATGTCCCAGCCTCACGCCCTTCAGCTTTGCCTAAATTGGATATTACAACAAGCCCAGCCTTTATTCCCACTAAGGTAATGCTTTACGTAATGTAATAGTTCTCATTATTTTTATTAGTTTCACTTATCCTGCATAGAATATATTTTTACAATTTTCCTTTTAGGACATGGGCTACGGGGCTAAAGGTCCTTCCGAAATTTTGCGGCCTTTTGCCAATTCAAATAAAACAAGCATTCAAACTGTTGCAGTTGATGGCGTTACATTTAAGCCTAAAGTTCTGTTAATCCAGTGAAAAAATGACTCAATTGCCCACCGTTCTTTGTGCATTTGGAGATTTCTTCCGCTGTCACCTCGCGAATATTTGTGACAACATGTACATCTTTTATAAAACCCTTGAACCGTTAGCTTAATTGTTAACCGTTCTTTTTATAAAAACAGAAGCCTTTGTTCGCACCCGTTAGCCAATAAAAGAACACTTACAATGTAATAAAAAATGGATGATTATCTTTATCTAAACATCTTAAAAGTTCCTCTTTAAAGTCATCATTTCTTATCAATTTTAATGCATCTTCTATGCTAAAAAAACCGACCTCTAAACTTTCTTTACTTACCTTTAAATTTTCGTTTAAAGGTGTTCCTAACCACCACATATTACATATATTTCTTTTTATGTCTTGTGAAACTCCACAAAATTCAATAATATCAATGTTTATTCCCGTTTCTTCTTTAACTTCTCTAACTACTGCATTCTTTATATTTTCATTTTCTTCTACAATCCCACCTGGTAACTCCCAACCTCGATTAGGATCTTTTTTTAATAAAATCCTCTTATGTTCATCCAGAACTACTGCACCTGATGTAATAATAAATTTATTCATAAATTCACCACCTACAATATCATTATCTATCTTGAACTAAACTTGCTTAGTAAAAAAAGTGTTACAATTTATTAGAAATGCACCGTCGTTACTTTATGTACAATACTTCACAATCTACTTCGTTTATACAACAAAAATGGCGATTCCTTGCTAAATAAACAAAAACAAACCTAAATAAAATGTTTTTCAATAATAATCTTTGCTCTTTCATCAAGTTTACAAGGTAATTCATTAATGGGAAAATATTTCAAATCCAAACTTTCACCATCATTCATAGCTAATTCGCCACTTGTATCTTCCGCTAAGTAAACACAAATTACGTTATAGACTTCATCACCGTTAGGATACTTATAATAAAGATTACTTCCTGACAAAGTATCAATAAACTTAAAACTTTTTGCTTTTAACCCTGTTTCCTCAAAAAGTTCACGTTCAGCAGTTTGTTCTAAATTCTCACCAATTTCCATTGCTCCCCCAGGCAAACCCCATTCTTTTGTATCCGAACGGTATTGAAACAAAATTTCTTTTTTATCATTTATAACAATAATAGTAGAACCAACTAAAATTAATGGTCTTTTTCCGATTAGTTTTCTTAATTCCATCGTGTATCCGTCCATTATTACCCAACCCCTTTGAGTTAAACTAATTCTCTTTAGTTACACAAATGTCCTCCTTGTCATTCTTTAGCTAAACTGCTGCTCCGTTAGTTTGTGGGTCTTTAACTATTTTAAATTAATTTCAATAGTCTACATGCTCCACATATGTGTTTTAAAAAATGTAATATAAATTATACTCATCAATGTACCTTTGATTTAAACGTGAGTTCTCAAAGTGAGAAACTCTGCAGTTAGTTTTGGAACATTGTTTTTTTATTCCAGAATCATGTAAAATGGATTGTACTACAAGGACTTCAACCCCACCCTTATACTGAAATTCTACTGTCCCTCGGCTTGGACATAAATTGGTGATATTAAAAGATTCAATACATATAAGGACTTTAAGAAAAACTTAGGGGCCGAAAAATACACAATCTGGTACATCGGTAAAAGGCCAATAGTGGGGTTCGGGATTCTCGTCGTGTTCTTTATTAGATAGCCTTAATAACTAATGGTAAACCTCAACCTACCGTATTTAAAGCTTGTTATGTAAGGTTGAAGAAGTAGTTCGAATATCCATGCGAGAAATTTATAGATAACAAAGAATTTAAACGAAATAAATAACGAGGTGAATTTTAGTGATAGAAGAGATACATAAATCAATAAAAGATTTGAGCGTTAGCGACGCAAAGAACCTATTGTTAAGCATGATGTTTCGAATAAAAATGATGCAGGAATCAAAGAATTTACCAGAGGAAATTTTAGAACAATTAAATTCTATAGACAATTTATTTTTCGAAGCTGTACAAAATAGAAATCTTGTTGAGAGAGATTATTCAACCGTTCATATTGTGTGTGGAGAATCTCCTGCTAGTTCTTTACGAGTAGGATTAGGCCGTGAGAATAAAATAATCGGATTTCCTGATTTCTTTGCTGTTGGTCCAATTTGGGAACTTCATCAAGAGGTTGGTCGTAAGCACAGACATGAATGGTTAAAGGACCATCTCAATTATTCCGAAGACTATTTTGAAGAAGAGTACGAAGATAGATTTTCAAAATCACTTGCAGAAATAGATTGTTTAAACGAAAAGGTCCCCATTGTTTTATGGACTGCTGAAAATTCAAATGAACAAACTGGATTACGCTATCTTTTATACTTGCTAAAAGAAAAAAAGAATGAAATTTTCGTGATTAATACTACACTTGCTTTTCAGGAATTATTTAACACACCTGAATTTGGGTGTTTAGATATCCATACGGGCGAAGTAAATGGGGAACAATTAAACAAAATATATCAAGAAAAAATATTAGCACCATTAACTGATAAGGATAGAACACAATATGAAAGAGAATGGATCGCATTAGCAGAATCAGAGGGTTTGGTGAGGATTTGGGAAAATAACAAAATTAACACTGTCAATGAAGATTACTTTGATGATTTTATTGTGAATACTGCCCGAAATTTACATGCTGAGCAAAGTGAAAAAGATTTTATGAAATCAGCAAGGTTAATCGGGGAAGTATATGGACAGAACAATCAATTAGGTGATGCTTTTATTGAATATAGGGTGAGAAGCCTAATCTATAAAGGAGTTTTTGAAATAAAAGGAATTCCAAAAGCAATGAGGTATTATAGTGTGAAATTAAGGTGACTCTTTCCTTCTGTGAAGATATTTACATTCATATTCTCTTGACAGGAGCGAATGCATAAGAAGTCAGAGGCTCTTTCGATAAGACTGTGAATAAAAGGCTTAGGACTATCTCCTAAGCCTTTCAATCTTTTTATTGTGTCTAATGCACCATCAGAAGCCTCCGCTAGTGCAACTAAAACATCAATTTCCCTTGTGTTTTTGCGCTAGTGGACGGCTCGGTCGAATCGACTATTTGAGCAGTACCACTAATTAAGCCAAAGTTCCAGCCTAATCCAAGTAAAAAAAGAGATACGATTTGCAAACCATATTTATTTGAACAATTGGAGCAAATTTGACTTCTACACATCTGATGAAAAACGTGAGAAATCATTCTAGAAGCATTGATTCCTCACGCTTTTATGGTTTTCGCCAGTTTCACCCTCCTCTTTTAAACATAGACTATTCTGTTACTTTTTCAATGATAGGTGACATCGCAATAGGTGGGAGAGACATAGTCATTGCTTTAAAATAAACATCTAGTTTATCTCCATTGGTATAAGAAATATCATCAAAAACAGGAACAAGTAATATTTTATTTTGGTTGACTAAGTCCCACCAATTTTCTTGATAAAATAGCGCTTCTCCCATCGTCGGCGTATCTACAACTGTCATATAATGATCACCAACAGAAACAACATAACCTGTAAAATGGGTTTGTTGTTGTTTCTCAAAAGATGAACTAGAAATAGAATCTGTCGAAAGTTCATTTGATGCAGCAGATGTAGGTGTTTGCCCGAAAAAAGAAAATCCACATCCTAATGCTAAAGTAGTTGCTAAGGTAACTAGTTTTTGTTTCGCTGTAAACATAATCAATTATCCCCTTCTATAATTTATTTCCTTACATTTCCAATTTTACCATATTATTATTTATAATCAAGTTATTACCTAAATCATTTAATTCCTTAGTTGCGCAGTATTTGGTGTTCAGCAGAAATTTAATCAATTATATTTACTTCTATATTTGTTGTTCCATCAAGTTGGGTTATCACTTTTCATATAATTGATAAAAGTTACTTATTGCGCTGAGAGCGTAATGGCGCAAAAAAAGTAAGCCTGCCCTCCTTGTGGCTAGTGGCCTACTTATCCTTAAAAATATTTATTTGTTTTATCAGCCGATTGCTATTGGGATGTACTCAAATTCCAAAATAATCCTCATGTTTTTTTATCCTGGGCATCACCCTACCACAGTTTATAGTACTCGCAATCCAAAGGCTCAATATTGTTAATTCGTCTAACGTATTCATTCCCCAACATAAATAGTGTCCACTTCGCTTTATTATCAGGCACAAATACTTTTTTGCTGCTATACTCCACCATACTTTCTCCTTTCGCAACACTTTGGGAAATCCATATTTTCCCTTACCAACAACTTCACCTATAACGAATGGTTTTCTCGGTTACTAAGTGACCTAAACCAACAACAAAGTACGTACCTTACAGTCCTTGGTTACTCCGAAACATTTCCCATATTTTAAAAAGAAATAAAATATTCTGCTATGGCATTTTTAGGGCCGTCTGTAGCCTGTTTAGATAAACAGGCTACCAGCACTCGGTGTGGCGAACGCCAACAAAGGGATTTTATTAAATACATAAAACCAATGCTATTTTCATAACTTTTCTTTCATTAGAAAACATCAAAAAGGCTTAGGAATAACTCCTAAGCCTTCTATTTCTATATCAACGGTGTATTACAAGAAGGTGGCTCATATACAATTTCTGCAACATAGTTAACTTTTAATGGTTTAATGGCACAATCTCAGCCGGAACTCCAATAGAAGTAGAAGCTGTAGAAATAGTTACACAAACTTAATGATTAATTTCTAACTAATCGCAAATTGAAAATGTCTAGCCTTTCTTCTACTTTTTGTACAAGGGTCACGTTTATTTCAAGCTACCCTTTATTTTTAATTACCTATCAAGAGCTTCGATTTGAGATAGTTTTTATACTTTTAACCTATCTGACCTTTTTAATGTCAGTATCCAATTGAGGTTGAAGTACTGAGATATTTTTAATAGCTAATTTAAACAAACTCCATTCTGAAAAATAATATTCAAAATTGAGTTTAACCTTTTTTGTTTAGTATTAGATTTTTAATAAAGTTTGATTATTTTTGTACTCCTTATTTCACTAAAGTACCCGTTAATACGGTGATACTGTGCTTTTCTATGCATGACCTTGTGTGAATACCCCAACGAATAAAATTGAACCTCTCTAAAGATGTCACAAATGATGTGGCTATTTCGTTTTAAGGTAAAGGAGGAATAAAAGATGAAACATATTGTCGTATTGGGTGGAGGATTCGCAGGAATCAATTTGGTAAATGGATTAATAAAAGAGTTTGGTCATTCAATTGGAAAAGATGTGAAAATAACGCTAGTAGATAAAAACTCGTTTCATTTTCGAAAAGTATTATTGTTTAAAATGATTATTGAGGACGCCAATTTAAAAGTTCCTTTAACAAGGTATTGTACAAATGGTGTGGAATATTTAAAGGGAGAAGTTACTACATTTCATCACACCAAGAAAACAATTACGCTTAAAATGGAGAATGAACAAAACAACACCCTACAATATGACTATCTTGTGGTAGCACTTGGTAGTGTTGTTCAGGAGGTCTCTAGTAAACTAGGTGGGATTACATTAAGCAGTATAAAGGCCGCTCTAGATATCAGACAAAAATTACAATCACTCATTCTACAAGCTAAAGCTGAAGAAAATAAAGAAGTGAGGAAAGGTTTATTGTGCGTTGCTATTGTCGGTGGAGGCATTACAGGTATTGAAACAGCTGCAGAACTAACTGCTTGGTTTAAAAAAGAAGTGCAAGAAGCAGGGCTCCATTCTAATGAGGTAGAGGTCATCTTGTTTGATTCAAAGGAGCATTTATTGCGAGGGGTTCCAGTAAAGGTAAGTGAAAAACTAGTAAAAGAACTGAATAGACTAGGGATTACTATTCGTGTTAAAACGAAAGTGAAGCAGTTTGAAGATGGTCAAATCCAGTGCGCTGATGGCACTACTTATAGAGTAGGAGAGTGTATTTGGACGCCAGGTGTAAAAGTAAATCCATTCATTCAAACACTCCAATTCCCTTTGACTAAAGAGCATCAAATATTAGTGACCGATACTTATAGTATACAAGGCTATCCCAATATATTTGCAATCGGGGATTGTGCAAGAATTATAGATAGAAAG
Organism: Lysinibacillus sp. CNPSo 3705; assembly: GCF_028674935.1. Taxonomy (NCBI): domain Bacteria; kingdom Bacillati; phylum Bacillota; class Bacilli; order Caryophanales; family Bacillaceae; genus Lysinibacillus; species Lysinibacillus sp. CNPSo 3705. The sequence goes on from NZ_JAQZSD010000059.1 coordinate 18,073, forward strand.
ACAAATCAAGTGGACGGCATGACTTGTAAGGAAGCGATTCCTCAGGCAGCAAGGTTAAGCAAAATATTAAAAAATGAGGTCTATGGTAATTCCCATTCTATAACGCACAAAGCATTTCCGATAAAATTGTATTGTATTAGTCTCGGTCCTGATAATGGCTTTGTTTGGGCTCAGAAGTGGGGATTAGATTTTACTATATCAGGGAAGATGGGCGCACGTATTCGAGAAAAAACATGGGATCAAGCGAGTTTGCTTGTGTAAATATGTAGTGTGCAAAGGAAAGTGAGGGTCTTAATTGTGGAACAAACTGAACTAAGCCGACTTTACGTCGAATACAAGTCACTTTTATTTTCGCTTGCTTATAAAATGACAGGCAGTGTTGCTGATGCAGAAGATGTGATTCAAGATGTGTTTATCAAACTAAATGGATATGAGGTAAAGCACAACCGAAATATCAAAGCGTTTCTATGTAAAATGGTCACTAACCAATGTTTAGATTTGTTGAAATCATCTAGAAATAAAAGCGAACTATATGTTGGAACGTGGCTACCAGAGCCGATAGTTTTTATAGAAAAGGACCCATTACAGGAAATGATGGTGAAAAGTGATGTTTCTTATGCTTTGCTCGTATTATTTGAACAGCTAAATCCAATTGAAAGAGCGATCTTTATTCTTCGTGAAGTCTTGGAATATGATTATGAAACAATTGCTGAAATTGTACAAAAGAAGGAAGACAATTGTCGAAAAATTTTAAGCAGGCTAAAAAAGATGCTTCCTGAGCTTGAAAAACAAATGGCAGTTGAACAAGTAAAAACAGATCGTGAACATGTGATTACTAGTTTTATTCGTGCTATTCAGCAAGGAAACATAACGCAGGTGATGGAAGTTCTTCAGGGAGACGTAGTTTATTATGCAGATGGAGGCGGTAAAGTAACTGCTGCAGTAAGACCTATTTACGGTGCTACACGAGTAAAACAACTTCTTATTGCTTTAGCAACTAAATTTCTTACGCGAGAAGAGTACTCCATTATGCAGGTAGAGGTCAATGGCAGTACTGGTATTGTAATCATGAATGGGGAAAAAGTTATTGTTGTCATGAGTTTTGAATTTGAAGGGAATAAAATAAAATCCATATTTTCTATTCTAAATCCTGATAAATTGAGTTTTATTCATACACAAACTAGAAAATAATGGTGAATAATATGATGCTCAAATCGTTCTTATGTTATACTTATCGGACGCTAAAATGAAACAAACGAGTGGTCTACATGAGAATCTCCATTATACAAAAAAATATTACCATAACCCTTTGATTGGATCAGTCAAAGGGTTATGTACGTTTAACGATGTCATTACATAGCACATATTCCCAGTATCTTGTTTCTTCAACAACTTCTCAATTTTTTCAGGGTCTGAATTCGGTTTAGAAAGGTTGGTTAGTACCACCACCATTTACATGTAGATTATCCAGAAAAGTAAAAATGATTTACCTGACAAACCGTCATATCTAGAGTTATTTTCTTTTTTAAATGTTTTATCTTGTAAATTATTTTGTTAAGCTCATCAATCTTGTTCCCAATCTGCTCAGCAGCTCATTTGATATACTGCCTGAATTGTTGGCGACATCTGGTGCAGTTAATTCCATTTCACCATCTCTACCAATTATCGTAGCAATATCGCCAACTGCCACACTAGGGATATCCGTTACATCAATTGCAAGTTGATCCATACAAACTCTACCGACTGTTGGTGCATGACACCCATCGATTAGCACATTACCCTTGCCGTAAGATAAATTTCTTGGTACTCCATCAGCATAACCAATAGGCAATATGGCAATTAAACTATCCCTATTTGCAGTAAATGTTCTTCCATAACCGACCGTTTCACCTTTCTTTATCGCTCGAATAAGAATAATCTTGGATTTCAGTGATAAAACAGGCTTTAAGTCTAAATTCAATTTAGTTTTGTCAGTTGGAGAACTAAGGACTCCATATAAAGCTATACCAGTTCTTACATAATCACATTGGAGTTCCGGATAATTCAGTAATCCGTAACTGCTCTGTATATGCACCTTACCAGGGTTAATGCCGCTTTCCGACAACTTACCTATCAAACTATAAAAATGGCTTATTTGAGTTTGTGTAAACTCCACATCATTAGGTAAAAGGCTATCAGAAACACATAAATGCGAATAAATCCCACAAACACCTAATTGCTTTGTATTGTAAATTTCAGAAATGCCTGATAGATCATCAACATCAAATCCAAGGCGTTTCATACCAGTATCAATCTTAATATGTGATTTAAGATTGTAACCTTGGCAGCTCAAAGAAACCGCATAATTATAATCAATAAGGCTTTGTATAAGGTTGTATTTATGAAGTTCTTGCGCTCTAGTTGGACATGTATAGCCTAAAATTAGTATTTCACCTTGAATACCATATTTGCGCAATTCAATACCCTCATCTATAGTGGCTACAGCAAAGGCTTTTACACCTATTTTATTTAGGGATGTCGAAACTTCAAATGTACGATGACCATATGCATCTGCCTTAACGACAGCCATCAGTTCGCAGTCTTTCGGCATTGCTTTTTGTAAAATTCGTGCATTATGCTTAAGATTGTTCAAATCAACCTCAATCCATGATCTACCCTTACCTTTTTGTACCTTTTGAACCTTTTTACTGCGACCTAGACGACTATAAAGGCGCAAAAGTACAATGGATGCAACGACAGAAAGGACAGATACAACAACATAATGGACTAGACTATTTTCTATTAAAATAGACTGCATACGTAAGATTGTTGCACACATACGTACTATAACAATGATCATTGGATGAATAATATAAACGATTAAAGTTAATGAGCTGAGTGCCTTCATTCTTTGTCCCTTCCAATATGTAAGGGCATTAAATAAAAAGAACATACAAGGCACAAGCATAATATACATACTGTCGTGTCTCTGTACGCCCAAATGGTGCAGTATCATTCCCTCGCCTAACATAAATGCGAGAGATATTACAAACCCAACAACACTTTTTTGGAAAGTAACTTTTATTGCTTTATCTTTATCCGCTATAATGCCGCCAAGGACAAAGAATAGTGGGGCAAGAAAAAGTCCATTTCTCGTATAATCCGATACCTCAAAAATCAACGCGAACATTTTTTGAAGAAACGGTATTTTTTCTGCAAACCCATAATAGCTATCACCAAGCATTCCTACTACATAAAGAGCAGAAGTAACGATGAGTGCAACACTCACCCCTACTCTTTTTACAAGATACCACGCAATTGCAGCACCGATAATCGATGCAGGAAGATACCATAAATGATATAAAGTACCATCGAAAACTATATCTTTAATGATATTTGGAAGTAGGTTATCCATCGAAAAATAGCCATTGTAAATGTTTAATGGTAAATACAGCAATATGGCAATTCCATATATAATGGACGTCTTTTTGATAAAGCTTTCCAATTTATCGGAATTGTAATTGTACCTTGAAATCAGGAAAAAACCTGTTGTCATAAAGAAGAAAGGTACAGCAATTCGTGCAATAATCCGTGTTAAGACGAAATCGCCTGTTCCACTGTATGAAAGTAATGGAGATGTATGGACGGCAATAACTAGTAATGCGGCAGCAAACCTAAAATAATCAATGCCTGCATACGTTTTATTCCTGTTCATTTTGTCTCCCCCACACCGTTACAATAAAGCCGTCTACATTATTGCCAGATACTTGATAAATAGAATGCTCGGGTAAAGTAATTTCCACTTTTTCTGTATGACAAGGAACGAAGAATATTTCGATTTCTTTTCCTTCATTGCCCACTATACGAAGATGTTCTTTGTTATAAGTGAAATTCCTTATATATTCAATGTATTCCTCAAATGACAGATGTTCTTTATCCATCACTTCGGAATGAGGATACCCAACAAAACGAAAATGCCATGGTTCATGAGAAATCCCTGTAATCTTTTCTTTGTCTGATTGATAACGCTCAATAAAGCCGTAATAAGGTGCCGTTTTTCTAAACTCATTGCAGATACCCTCATACGGAAAATCTGGTCGAATAAAATCTATTACCTCTTGTTTTAATCCTAAGTCAATTGCAAGTCCCGTATGATGCTCACTATGGTTAGGCAAAGCAACGTAGCTTTCAGTAAAGCTTCGACCATTATCACGCATTGAACCATCATATATTTCTTCTTGTTCAGCTAGCGATCGGTGTCCACTAACTGCAACAATTTGATCCGCACAGCCGATTTTCTCAAAAATGCACTGTAATGCATTTACAGCATTTCGCTTCATACGCACATCAGGATACTTTTCATCAACCATTGAAAACCCTTCTACGCTATGAGAGTGAACAGGATAGTGGGCATTCACAAGGATTAAGTCCCCTTTATAAATTTGAGATTTATTTAGAATGATCGTTTTCATTTTGTGTATAAACCAATCAGCTTGTCTAAAATTTCTTCATAAGACAGACCGATGCCTTTCATCATATTTGGATAACGACTATGAGAAGTGAAGCCAGGAATAGTATTTACCTCGTTAAATACGATCTCTCCCGATGGTGTCAAAAACATATCGACTCTTGCAAAACCTGAGCAGCCAAGTGTTTTATAGATAGTTTTTGCAGTTTCCTGAATGCTCTTTTCGCAAGCATCATCAATGCGTGCTGGCATATGAATTTTTGAAGTTTTTAGGCTATATTTCTCTGCGTAGTCAAAGAAACCGTTAGATAATTCAATTTCGTCTACTCTGCCTACAAGTAAGTCATCTATTCCTAAAACAGCACACCCAACTTCAAATCCTTCAATAGCTTCCTCGATAATAACCTCATAATCATGTTCAAACGCCAAATCAACTGCCGCCTGCAATTCGGATTGTTCGTAAACCTTTGAAATCCCAAACGATGAGCCTGCACGAACGGGCTTTACAAACAACGGATATGCTAAATCTTTTGATAAGCTAAGCGCTTCATGCATTGTAGATTTTCGCAGTGTTATTGCGTTTGGCGCAGCAATACCTGCTGCTTGAACAAGTTTATGTGCTCTATCCTTATCCATACATAAAGCAGAAGAAAGGGTATCACAACCAATAACCTGTATTCCTGCTAATTCAAATAACCCCTGAACAGTTCCATCTTCACCATTTTTCCCGTGTAATAAAGGAAGAGCAAAATCAAGTTTAGTAACACGGATACCTTCTTCTGAAAGCTCCACAATTCCACCCACTGAATAATTTTGAGAAACGATAATTGGGGTAAGGTTATCGGTGTCATCGAGCCATGAGTTATTAAGAATATGTTCGAATTCTCCATCATAACGATACCAATCACCTTGTCTTGTAATACCAATTGGAATAATTGTATATTTCTTAGCGTCTAAGTTTTCCAAAATCGAGAAAGCACACTGTAACGATACGGGATACTCCGAAGAATTCCCTCCGAAAATTACTGCAATATTAGGTTTCATTTTTTATTTCCTCCATGTTTTATGATTTCAATGTCATCAGGTAGCTCGTAACCTATTTCACAAGTATTGTTATATAAAAAGGCTTGTTCGTTTTGTCCTGTTGTAACATCTGTTCTAATACGATCAACAGAAGCCTTTTGAAATAGTTGGCTACCAACTTTGTAATATGAAATAGATTGATTAAAAATCTTATATTTATAGGTTTGCTCCTTGTCAGAACGGATGTGACCGTACATAAATTCTTCGTCAAAGGAGATGTTGATTTGAAACGTATTATCTGTTTCATTTCTTACTTTCAAATCTAACCAACCTTCATTAATAGTTGCATCAGTTCCAAAGGGTAAACCCTCTGTTGTGGACGGGAAGGATTCAACAGCGTGTCCGTGTCGCTCTACAATCGTTAGCGGAGTATGAAGGAACATCCAGAACAGCATATTACTGAGCTGACATATACCCCCACCGTATGAGCCTACAATTTTCCCATCCACTAGATTTAAACCGTCCTTGTATGGTTGCAAACGGTCTGCATACCGTACAAGTTGCCAGAATGAAAAAGTTTCATTCGGTTTTATAATGAACTTGTCGAGCGTTTTTGCGGCAAGTTTCAAATTGTGTACTTTGTTTACTTGGTACTTCATATCAAATCCGCTGTTTTTATTCAGCATCAATGATGAGGTTGAAAACACTTCATAGGGCAAATTAATTACGGCGGTTTCCTTTGCATATTCGTTGCCGTCGAAGCGCATCTTTAAATAGAAAAGTTGCTTCCTTTGCCATTTGCGTAATGGAAGCAGAAACGGAAACAACTGTGTTACTCTTTTCCGTGACACTGTGTACACTCCTTTGTTTAATTCCTTTCAAAACAAAAAGCACCCTTGTTTTGATACATTAATTGTATCCATAACAAGAGTGCCGTTTATTTGTTTATCACGACGACTTTCTACTATTTTTATATTGAATTTCTTACAAATTTCCTACGAAAGAGGGAAAGTCACTTCAAAACAGGTTAATTCATTTTCACTGTATGCCGATATTGTACCTTGATGAAGTTCGACAATCTCCTTAGCTATCGCAAGCCCCACCCCTGCTCCACCGCTATTTGAACTACGGGCAGTATCCAGACGGTAGAATTGCTCAAATATTCGTCCTAGTTTTTCTTCTGGTATTGTATTGCCACGATTAGTAAACTTTAATGTTATATAACTGTCATCCTGCTCGGCAGATACTTCGATCGCAGTGTCTTCAAAGCTGTAATTAACAGCATTACGTAAAAGATTATCAAAGACACGTTGTACTTTATCCACATCACATTTCAGCATTATATCCGGTGCTGCATGCAAAGTACATGTTAAGTTTTTCGTTGCGAACATCGGACGGAATTCAAACACGAACTGTTCAAGCATTCGTGTCAAATTTACTTTGCTATATTCAAGCGTAATATTCGAAAGGTTAAATCTGGTGATTTCAAAGAACTCATTGATCAAATCTTCAAGACGCTCTGCCTTATCCAATGAAATGGATAAATATTTTTCTCGTAGTTCTTCAGAAATTTGGTTTTCATCTCTGAGGAGAGTAAGATACCCTATTACAGATGTGAGTGGTGTTTTTAAATCGTGAGCAAGATAAACAATGAGGTCATTTTTACGTTGTTCTGCGAGCTGGGTGTCCACTTTCCTTTTTTCTAGGGTATGTTTAATCTGATTTATCTTTTTTTCAGTAGCAGATAATTCCCGGGATAGTATAACATCTCCAGTGTCCTCTCTAATTAACGCATCAATACCACGATTGACCTCAATGAAGTACTTCGTAAATTGATTAAGATAAAATCGTAAAAGGATAAAAAACACACCGGCGCACGCGGCTAACATAATTAATTCTTTATTATTCCCAAAGATTTGCTGATATACAGTCATTGCAACATCGTAATCTATTTTTAGCACACGATTAAGAAACCAAACTACACCATTTGCAAATCGCCCTTCTAGCACAACACTAAAGAGTAAAAAGAGAATAACAGCGCCAGAGAAAACGATAATGGCTGCTCTGGAAAACAGTTTATTCCGCAACTCTTTATATTCCCTATTATAATCAATCTTTTTATTTTTCAATTGTGTAACCTACCCCCCAAACTGTTTTAATGAACTTTGGTTTTTTGGCAGGCTCGTTCAGCTTTTCACGCAATCTTCCGATATGGGCCATAACAGTATTATTATTATCAAGATATTTTTCGCCCCAAACAGCTTCAAATAATTCTTCCGAAGAAACTACTTTGCCTTGACGGTCAAATAAATACCAAAGAACAGAGAACTCTTTGGGCGTTAACGAAATTTCCTTTCCAAACAAATAGCATTTGTGAGTTTCTCTATTAATTAGTAATCCTTTTAATTCATATTCATTAACAATCTCAGATTCGGATGTATTGTTATACATCTTATAACGTCTTAGTTGGGTCTTAACTCTCGCTAATACTTCTAACGGGTTAAATGGTTTTGTTATGTAGTCGTCAGCTCCAATAGTAAGTCCCATTATTTTATCGCCATCCTCAACCTTTGCCGTCAGCATAATAACGGGATAGAAGTACTTCTCTCGGATTTTCTGACAGATTTTAAACCCTTCAATATCAGGAAGCATAACATCTAAAATAGCCATATCAAGTTTGATAGACTCAATACATTTTAAAGCATCCACACCATTGTAGAATTTATATACTGTATACCCATCATTTTTAAGATAAACCTCAAGCAAATCGGCAATCTCTTTTTCGTCGTCAACAATTAAAATATGTTCATTCATACTTGTATTTTTCCTTCCTTGTTATCGGGGATAGCTTCCATAATATCTCCAAAGTCGCATTCAAGAACTTGACATATGCCAAGTAAGACGGGAAGCGTAACATTTTCATTTTCCCCACTTTTTGCAAAGGTGCTTTTACTTGCACCGATAGCTACATGAAGTTGGCTTTTTTCGTACTTTTATCTATTAATAGCTTCTATAGCCTGTTATATCTGACTTTCATTTAAACCTCCACGATTGAATGATAATAATAATTTCAATATAACACAAATAATCGGCCTTTATACAAAACCCTTTAGACTGTGTATTCAAACATTAAATACAAGCTATACTACTTTTCAAGCAAGCTCTATCGAACAAACTACTAAAGATTAATTAGGCTGGTTATACAAATAAAAAAAAGCATTTGTGTAAATAAAGGTTGGTTAGTTCCACCGCCATTACATGTAGATTACCCAGAAAAATAACAATATTTTACCTGACAAACCGTCTCCCCAGTATTGCACTGGGGTTTTTTATATCTTTTTTTATTGTCCGAGCTTGTCAGAACCCTCTCCTTCAATAAAAAAGATACTTTTGATGAACACTTTTGAAGTATAGAGCGCTAACAAAGGAATCTTTTTAAATACATAAAACCAATGCTATATTCATAACTTTTCATGAAAGCATCTAAAAAGGCTTAGGTATATCTCCTAAGCCTTTCAATCTTTCTATTATTGAGTAATGCTTGAGTTGAAATCAAATGATAAAGTAGTTATCAATCCTTATTCCAATCTATTCTTAATGAGATTTTGGCATATGGAGTATCTAATAAAAAAACGTTAGATATCGCCCCAACTCAATAAGGAATTTAGAAGAATTGTATTAAATTAACTAAAGGTGCATTCAACCATGCGGCTCTTCTTCAAGTGCCTAGAGCTTTTTAAAATGTCCTTTACAATGGGTACATTAAAAAAGGAATCGTGATTTTTATTATGTCTGATTCTGTTAATATTTAAATTGACTAATTAGCTGCTTTAGCTCATCTGCCATATGCGCAAGAGCTTGTGCAGAAGCATTAATTTCTTCCATAGAAGCTAATTGTTCCTCTGTAGACGCTGCAACATCCTCTGAAGCAGTTGCATTTCCTTGTGCAGAGAATGCTAAATTCTCCGTAACAGCTGTCACCTCTTGTACACTTGCTGACATTTGTTCAGATGCAGAAGATACCTCTTCCATTTTAGGAGTAATTTTATCCATACTCGACTTTATCACTTGGAACTTCGTGATAGCTTCGTCTGATACATGTAGTCCATTTTGAACATCTTCTGTAACTTTTGCCATGATGTTGACAGATTGTTCTGTTTCTATTTGAATGCCA
>NZ_JAQZSD010000060.1:0-27624 GCF_028674935.1 Lysinibacillus sp. CNPSo 3705
GCTCGGCGCTCGCCCGCGGAAAGCGAGCGGAATGCTTCGGAAAACAACAGTAGAGTCACAGTGCCAAATGAAAAAAGCGAGGTATTCAACGATTTACTCTTTAAATACCTCGCGATGTAAGAAGATATAGACTTTTTCAGTGCCCTCCGTCTAGCTTCCCTACACTTTGTTATTTAAATAAGCTGCCAACAGCGGTAATTGATGTCGCCAAATCTTTCCGATATTGTTGATGCTGTTCGTCCAGACTGTTTATATTAACCTCGTTCCCAGCAAGCGAAGAATGTACGTAAAGGTTGTCGCCTATATATAGTGCAATATGTCCTGGGAAGTACAATAAGTCTCCCTTTTGTATGTGCTCTAGAGAGATTTCCTTGATAGGAAAACCTTCAACAATTTTGGCATCGCGATAAATATATACTCCGTTTAGCATATATACCATAGAACATAGACCTGAGCAATCAATACCTAACGGCGATTTTCCTCCCCAGCGATAGGGTGTTGCTAAATAGCTAAGCGCCGTTTGAACAACATTTTCTCGTAATTGTTGCTCGGATAAGCTATTTTCTGGAATTTTTTCTTGTAACCATTGCCTACGTACATAACCAATCTCTCCTGCCACTAATTGCACTGCTGCCCATTCAGGATCTAGCTCGCCAATAGCCGTTGAACAGATGATTGAGCCTTTAACGAGTGTCATCATTTTCGGACTCTGAATTCGAGGCTCCTGCAAAACATCAGCAAAGCTTTGGCTAATAAAATGATTCGCTTCTTGTAGCCAGATGTCCGTTTTGGCAGCATCCACCAGGAAGTTATCCTTCTGGCAATAACCTTCATAGCGATAAGCAGTTTGTATGCGGATCCAGTTCTTATCCACTACTTCTATAATTCGGACAACCATTCCATATAGTAGCTCATCCACTTTTTCTGAGACTACTTCTGGCTTTGCATGTAAATTTGCAACCATAGACGTCACAATGGCATTCACTCTTTCATCTCCTTTCGCTTTACCAAATAATCATAAACAACTTTGGATATTCGACCAATTAGCTGCCTTGCATGATCATTGCTAGTAACCTCAGTGACGAAAACGCCAATAAGATAATCCCGAGAGCTGTTGTAGACAATCCCAACATCATGATCTACTGTATCAAGACCACCTGTTTTATGAGCAACTTTCACATCATCTACTAAGTAACGTTTTAGTGATTCGTGTACACGTTGACGACTTAAAATACCTATCACTACCTCACTAAATGCTGATGATAACAAGTCCCTACGATAAATTCTTGCAAATAGCAGTGCCATATCTCTTGCCGTCGTTGTATTATCGAAGCCTTTTGCTAGCCTTTCGAAATCCATCATCTTTCGTTGAATGGTAGTTTGCAGCAGCCCAATTTGACGAAAATATTGATTGAGTGTATCCATCCCTAGAAAATCGATTAATACATTTGTTGCTGTATTATCACTCGTAATAATCATCCACACTAAAAGCTCATAGATAGTACTTTGCTCTATACGCTGTTCACTAATAACACTAAAATCAACCCATTCTTCTGGTGCTATCATAATCTCTTGCTCTAATGATAGGTTGTTGCTTTCTACATAATTTAGAACAGCAAGCAATATAGGCACCTTAATTAAACTTGCGCTGGGAAATGGGTCTTCTAGTTTTTCGCTAATGAAAAAATGCTCCGTCTTACAATCTTTCACAAACATATGCACTTTATAGGGAGCTTTTTGAAGAATCCGTGTAATCGTTTGCTTCAAAATTCACACCTACTCTATAACTTTTAACAACTGATTCTCTGTGTCCATTGTCATCGTTCGACCAAATGGTAGTGACATCGTTGGTAAACAGTGACCGCATGTAATGTCCTTTATAATAGGTTTATGAAGTGGACCTAAAATTTCTTGAAAAATTGTTTGTAGTGATAGGCTGCGTTCGGGATGTTTTGGATTTTCAGGACCACAATTTGTCCAAGCTCCCAATAAGATTCCGGCCACCTCATCTAGTTTGCCTGCCAATTTTAGCTGTGTAAGCATCCGATCCACACGTTGCTCACTTTCATCTACATCTTCTAAAAATAAAATTTTACCCCTTGTATCAATTTCATAAGGTGTCCCAAGAGATGCCGTCACTAGTGTTAAGTTCCCACCAATAAGTTGGCCTGTAGCTTTTCCCGCTACAAGCGTCGTCATAGTTTGCCCAGGTGGATTTTCAAGACAGAAGTCCGTACGTTCTGTTGCTGTCACACTTTCGATAAAGCACTTCCACGTATACTGATCCATCTCTGGCCGAATAAATTCTGTAGAGGGCATTGGTGTATGATACGTAACAAAGCCACATTGTTGGTTAAAAGCGATATGTAATGCTGTTACATCGCTATAACCAGCAAATACTTTTGGGTTGGCTTTTATCATATCGAAATCTAGAAGCGGTAAAATTTTCGTCGCCCCGTAACCACCACGTATGCAGAAAATGCCGTCAATATTAGTGTCCCTAAACATTTGATTTACTTCAGATGCTCTTAATTCATCAGAGCCTGCTAAGTAACCATGCCTCGCCTGACATGTTTCCCCAGCGATAACCTTAAAACCTAGCTTTTCAATACTTTGAACGGCAGGGAGAAATTTTTCAGGTGGGGTTGCACCCGAAGCACTTATTAGACCAATTGTGTCACCTTTTTTCAATGCCTTTGGACGAATCATTTGCTTACCTCCATTTTTAGTGAAGTTCGGTATCTTTCCAATTCCTCTTCATTAGCCAAGACAAAATGACCTTCTTCTATTTCGGAAAATGACGGTGGCTGAATGTCATAGTTATGCTGTGATGGATCATAGATTTCTACGACTTTATCACGCTCCTTATAGGGATTTGGCTCCGGTACTGCCGATAATAATGCCCTTGTATAAGGATGAAGGGGATTAGCAAACAGCTTTTCCGTCTCAGCTAGCTCAACAATTTTACCTTTATAAATAACAGCAGTTCGATCCGTAATAAATCGGACTACCGATAAGTCATGCGCTATGAATAAATAGGTTAAATCATTTTGCTGCTGTAGATTGGCTAGTAAATTTAATACTTGTGCACGAATGGATACGTCTAATGCTGAAATTGGTTCGTCCGCAATAATAAACTCTGGCTCCATTACTAGTGCACGCGCAATGCCGATCCGCTGACGCTGCCCTCCTGAAAATTCATGTGGGAAACGACTTGAAAACTCTGGTAATAATCCTACATGTAATAAGGCATTGCGTACCTTCTGTTGACGATCAGCCTCATTTTTAAAGTTTTTTGTATTCATAAGTCCCTCAGAAATAATATAATCTACCTTTGCGCGTTCATTTAGCGATGCCATAGGATCTTGAAAAATCATTTGGATTTTCTGTGTAATTTCTCGATCCCACTCTTTCGATATTTTGCCATTTAGTTTCTTTCCGTGATACAGTATTTGTCCTTCAGTAACTTCATTGATACGCATAATAGCTCTGCCGATTGTTGTTTTTCCAGAGCCTGATTCACCTACTAAACCAAATGTTTCACCTTTGTAAATATCGAAGCTGACATCATCAATCGCTATAAATTTATTTTTGCCTTTCCCAAAAACAACCTTTAAATTTTTTACCTCAACTACCACTTCTTTATGACTCATGCGCATAGCGTCTCCCTTCTTTGAAAAAGGCTTGTAGCGCTTCAGGGGGTTCTACTTTCGGTGCGAGTGGATCTAATAGCCACGTACGAGCATAATGTGTGTCACTCACCTGAAAAAAGGGTGGACGTTCCACAAAGTCAATCTTTAACGCATATTGATTGCGAGGAGCAAAGGCGTCTCCTTTAATTTCTTGAAATAGATTTGGTGGAGTGCCTTTGATAGAATAAAGCTGCTTCCCTTTTGAGCCTAGTTGTGGTAAAGAAGAAATGAGTGCCCATGTATAAGGATGCTTGCCATTAAAGAAAATTTCATGCGTCTTCCCTATTTCGATGACATCACCTGCATACATCACTGCAATACGGTCAGCAACCTTCGCTACAACGCCTAAATCATGCGTTATATAAACGGTCGTTAGTCCATATTTTTGTTGAAGATTTTTTAAAAGCTGCAAAATTTGCGCTTGGATTGTTACGTCTAATGCAGTTGTTGGCTCATCACATATTAAGATCTTAGGCTTACACGCTAGCGCAATAGCTATGACAATTCGTTGACGCATGCCGCCTGAAAATTCGTGAGGATATTGCTTATAACGCTTTTCCACATCGTGAATGCCAACATCTTTTAGCAATTTTAAAGTTTCTTCATATGCTGCCTTGCCCTTTAAATTCTGATGTAAAAAAACACATTCCTCAATTTGCTTGCCAATCGTTTTCAGTGGATTTAATGATGTCATTGGATCCTGTGTAACCATTGCCACTTCTTTTCCACGAATGCTTAGCCACTCCCGCTCGGTTTTAAACTGTGCTAAATCCCGTTCATTGTAAATAATTTCTCCCTGATCGATATAGCCATTTTTATCGAGCAAGCCCATGATTGATTTCATTAGAACAGATTTTCCTGAACCTGATTCGCCAACGATTGCTAGACTTTCACCTTTGTATAAATCAAGAGAAATATTACGAATGGCCGTTAGCACTCTGCCACGAAGTGTAAATTTAATAACTAGGTTTTGAATAGTTAAAATACGTGTTTGAGTTTGTGTCATTTCCTACATCCCCTTATACGTGATTTTTCGGATCTGCTGCATCTGCAAATGAATTTCCTATAATATAAAATGCAATCGTAATGACGCTTAATACAATACTTGGGAAAATAAGCTGATATCTTAATTCAGGAGACATCATGAGTACTCGTCCTTCATTGATTAAATTTCCTAAAGACGGCTCACTAATCGGTAAGCCTAATCCGATATATGTTAAAAACACTTCTGAGCCTATAGCAAATGGTATCGCTAGACTCATTCGTAACATAATGACGGAAATAAGATAGGGTAATAGGTTTTTTAAAATAATTCGATAATCAGGTGTTCCTAAACATTTTGAGGCTAAGTTATACTCCCGATCACGCAAAATAACAATTTGATTGCGTATAAATCTTGCCATTTCTACCCAACCGGTAATACACATTGCAATAATAATCGTTGAAATACTTGGTCGTAAAATATAGGACATTAAAATTAGGACAATCGTTGTTGGTATGTTATCAACGACATTGTAAAGCTGTGTAATGGGTGCCTCTAATTTCCGCGAAAAACCCCAAAGTGTACCGATCGTAATACCGACGATAGCCTCTACTAAAGCAACCACACAGCCAATAAATAATGAGGTCCTTGTTCCTGCCCAAATACGTGACCATAAATCCTGCCCAATGGAATTTGTCCCAAACCAAAATTCAGCGTTTGGTGCAACATTACGTGCTTGGAGACCTGTCTGCTCATCTAAATATATTTCAGTCGGTGATTTTTGTACTGGTAAATACGGTTGTAAAATGGTAAAAGCTACGATAATTAGCACACCAACTAATAAAAAGACAGCGATGCGATTTTTTAAAAAGGATTTCCATGTTGAACACCAATAGGAATAATTAGAATAGGCTGTTTCTTCAGCTTGACGTTCATCTACTTCCGCAAAATCGAACAATGATTCACGTGATTTGTTTGAGATATTGTTTATTTCTTCTGAATACATTCCCATTAACGTACACTCTCCCCTTTCCCCAATTTAATGCGCGGATCAACAACGGCCATTGCAATATCACCTAAAATTAGTCCGATAATGCCAAGTGAAGAGAACACAAGCACTAAGCCTTGTACAATCGTATTATCCTGTCGCTGTATGGCATCTACGAGTAAGCCCCCCATACCAGGAATAGAATATAAGGATTCAATGTAGATGGAGCCTGTAATGGTAAAAAGAATAGTTGCTGGTAAATACTGTGCCATCGGAATAAAAGCGTTTCGTAATACATGTTGAAACATTAATGTACGCTCTTTCACTCCTTTTGCTCTCGCTAGCTTTATATAATCTTTGTTTAGTTCATCCACCATGTAACGCCGCATCCACATAGCATAGGAAGCAGTCGGTGCTAACGCCATTGAAATCAGTGGTAAAATCCAAGTAATAGGATTATATTCATCGAAAAGCATTGGTAAATGAAAAATTTCTGTAATATACATTTGAATGACTAAATAATAGACGGCGGCTGGCACTGCAACGATAATGACAATATAGCCTGTCCCTAAGCGGTCCAGCCAGCGTCCCTTCATCTGGGCCATCACTATGCCGAGCGGAACTCCAATTAGAAGAGATAGCGCAACCGCCCCTAAACCAAATAGCAAGGAATACAGGATCTTATCTGCAATAATCGTGACGACTGGTACATCTGTCCGATATGTAACAGATTTACCTAAATCACCATGAAACAGCTTAGCGTAAAAATTTCCTAACTGTACAAGTAACGGGTCACGTAAACCTAAATTCGTTAAATATACTTCTTGCTGTGCAGGTGACATTTTATTCGCTGCTGCCCCTAAATAACCTTCCTCCGGCATTAAGCGTAGTAATGAAAAAACAATCGTAATGATAATAAATAGTGTTAAAACTGATTGTAATAAACGTTTACCTATATACCTCAGCATCATTTCATCCTCCTTCTTCAGAAAGACAGAAGGAGATGCCGACTTTTTTATTTCGGTATCTCCTTCATAAATACGAACCGCTTTTGACTTTTTCTTGAATGTAGCAAAGATCCTACTATTTTCTCCATCATCAATGCCCGATTGTTTCAGCTATCCATCATTATTTCGCTGCTTTAGCTAACGCCTCCGCACGTTCCTGCTCCCATTTTGCTAAAGCTCCTTTAAACTCCTCGTTACTCATTGGTTTGTCTAAAACTCGCTGACCTTTAACTTTCTCGGTAGTCACACCAAATGGTGAATATTGAGCCTCAAACGGATTTAATTTAGAAGCTACATAGCCACTCCCCCCAACTGAATAAGGGATAACAAATGCCTCATCAATTAAGAAGGCTTCCGCTTTGGCAAATAATTCATAACGTTGTGCTGTATCAATCGTCGCATTTGCTTCGTCCACCAAGTTTTGATATTTTGATTTTCCGTTTGCTTCTGTATATCCTTCAGCTAGCTCCGGTTTATTATAAGTACCGCCTACAATGAATGGATCCGTATACGTTGATGGGTCGGCGTAGTCTGGACCCCAGTTTGCTTCAAGAAAAGCAAATTTACCAGGTTTACGAACCTCTGATAAAAAGCCTGTAGATGGTCCTGCCTCAATGATAATATCTACATAATCAGTACCTAATAGTTTTTCAATCTGCTGTTCAACGACTTGTGAACGATTTGCCCAATCTGGCATACCGGAGTTATAAGGCATCAATACTTTTACTGGGAAGGTTACTTTTCCTGCTAGCGCTTTTTTCGCTTTTTCCTTGTATTCCAAAGCTTTCTCTTTGTTGAAAGAGTCATTATTTGTACGATCAGCTAATGGTGCTAACTGTGTATAGTCAACCCCCTCCACATTGACAAAGTTTTTAGGAGTAATCGTGTTGCTAAGCAAATCTTTTGGATGATAAGGTTCTAAAGTTAACATTGCAGATTCACGGTCGAGTGCATGGAATAGCGATTTTCGGAAATCTTTATTATTGACCGCTTTCTTCCAATTTTCAGGCTCGTATTCCGCATCAAATTGCGGGTTAAAGTTTAAAGCATAGAAATACGTATAGAAGTTATTTTGCGTTTGGCGAATTTGTGATTTTTTCTTATCATCTTTAAACCACTCATCAATAATAGAAGTTGGAATACTCGCTGAATCGACTTCTCCCCGTAAAAACAATTCTGGTGCAACTGTAGCCGCTTCTTTATTGTATTTATAACGAATACGATCAATGAGAACATGGTCTTTATCCCAATACGTATCGTTTTTCACAAGTACTCGCTCATTTTGCGGTTCAAATTTATCTAAAATATAAGATCCGTTATAAAGGAAATTTTCACGAGTTGTACCAAAACTATCACCTTTTTCTGCTATAAACTTACCATTAACCGGAAAGAAGCAGACATAATTCAACATAGAAAGGAAATAAGGTGTTGGCTTTTCTAAAGTATATTCTACTGTATGTTTATCTATCGCCTTTATGCCAACCTTCGAAAAATCTGTCAGATCACCGTTATAGAAGGCTTCTCCATTTTTCACAACTGTAGCAATCCAAGCTGTTGATGATTCATTTTTCGCATCAAGGACATAATGTAAGCCATCTACAAAATCTTGAGCAACAACATCCGCATACTCTTTGCCATCATGAGTGACCCATTTTGCATCGTTACGTAGCTTGAACGTCCAAACTGTAGTATCGTCATTTGATGACCATTCTTTGGCTAAGCTTGGTTGTACAATCCCATACTTATCATACTCAATTAATCCATCAATCAAGTTCGCCGCCACAGCAAACTCATTGGTTTCAGAGGTCTTTAAGTAATTTAACGTTTTTATTTCCCCCGAATAAACAACGCGATACTCTGATTTTTTTTCACTTGCAGAATCATCACTGCATGCTGCACAAATCACTACAACAAGACACACGAAAAGCAACCAATACCTTTTCCTCATAAGCATCCCCCTAGTAATCTTATTTATCTACATTAAGTGACAGTTAAAAATCTCACGATAGCGGAACGAGATTAACTATCAGTCGTCAGTGAGAACCCCTCACTGATGAAAGAAACAATTTATTACGAGAATCCTAATCCAACTGCATCCGTCATCCTAATTCGATCATTTTCAAATAGCGGGCCACCGACAATAGGATCTTTCAAACATAAACTAGGACCGTCTAAATCTATCATCGTGATATTTTTCTGTGATGCGGCAAAATGTGCAGCAGCACTAACGCTAATTTTTGTCTCTAGCATACAACCAATCATGCATGGTATGTCATTCGCCTCCGCAATGTGGCAAATTTTCTGCGCTTGATAAATGCCTCCTGTTTTCATGAGCTTAATATTAATCAAATCTGCAGCTCGCTTTTCGATAATGGTATAGGCATCTTTTGCAGAGAAAACACTTTCATCTGCCAATATATTTGTCAATGTATTGGCCGTTACAAATTGCATCCCTTCTAAATTATGGCAATGAACAGGCTGCTCAACCAATTCAACATTTGTACCAGCATCTTCAAGTGCACTAATAATTTGTACAGCTTGCTTCGGTGTCCAGCCCTGATTCGCGTCAACCCGTAATGTTATGGCGTGTCCAACTGCATCACGAATAGCAACAACTCGCTCTACATCCCCCGCTGGATCTTTCCCCACCTTAATCTTTAAGATTTGAAAGCCACGCTGTACGGCGGCTACACTATCCTTCACCATTTCTTCAGCATCATTTACACTTATCGTAATATCTGTTATTAACTCTTTCCGGTAGCCCCCTAATAATTTATACAGAGGTGTTTGATAGTGTTTTGCAAATAAATCATAAATTGCCATATCTACCGCAGCTTTTGCACTGGTGTTTTGATAAATACTGTTGTCAATGCGCTCCATGATTTCTGTTAATTCTTCAATATCCATTCCGATAATGGCTGGCTTTATATACTCTTCTATAGTGTGAGAAATAGACCCTAATGTTTCACCAGTAATAGCTGCAGTCGGTGCCGCTTCACCGATGCCTATTTGCCCATCGTCAGCGTGAACATAGACGGCAATGTTGTGAATGCTATGAACGGTTCTTAAAGCTGTTTTAAACGGTGTTATTAGCGGTGCCTCTACCTTCCCTACGACAATATTTTTAATTTTCATCCATTCACCTACCTTTAAGTTACTTATGTTAAGAACTGTAAAAGTCGAAGCACCTCATAAAAATCATCCGTTACGAATTCCACTGTATTATGTGGTTTAAACGTAGCATTCGGATAGAAAGAATTTCGATATGCTCGTGTATGATCACGATAAATGATTTCCACTACAAAGCGGTCTGGTAATGTCACTTGTAATGTTTCACGTGCCACCTTCATCGAATCCTCGACAAGTCGTTTCGTTTCCATAATCGTCAGCTGTGGACTCACACTAATGGTCGCATTTCCTATCCCTTCTTTCGTGGCAAATGTGATGATATTATGATTGATAGTTTGAATTTCCTCAGTTAATCCTACATCGCCACTAACAAACGAAACTGGGACACCATGTAAAGCAGCCGCATACGTATTAATTAAAAACTCACTTGCATATTCCCCATTAATTTTCACATCAGCAAAAACACAAAGCGTATGTGCTAAAGGATTACGCGCGCTCCCACCTTTACTGTGATAGCCAATAAAAATGGCGCGATCAAAGCTCTTATCAAGTCCTGCAACCATACACATCGGGTCATATGTCCACCCTCGAATAACCTTGCAATTTACTGGTAGATTAGAAATATCAAGATTCCGTGCTGAATCATGAGCGTCCTTTAATAAAATCTCGGTTGCTCCACCAAGAATAGCCCCCTCTATAGCGGCTTCTACTTCCTTTGTCATTTGCTTTTGGAAAAACTGATAGTCTGGCGCGTTTAGCTCCGTCTCACTCCAAGCTGTTGTGCCAGTAATTCCTTCAATATCTGCACTAATATAAACCTTCATAGCAATCGAAACTCCTTTACTTTATTATCTTGGATTATTGCGTCCACAGCTCCGTAACTAGCTTCTTGTGCCCCTACACGTCTAGCCCATGAAACATTATTAAAATCGTAATGCCACCATTCCTCTGAATAATTTGTAAACCCAACCATTGTCATACAGTTAAATAGAAGACGTCGATGAACACAGGCTTCCCAATCTTCCGCTGGATATTGTTCAAAATAGCGTGTAGCAGATTTTTCACTAATTTCATCAAATGCTGTACCTAAATTTAAAGCATTGCCATCTAAGTCTCCCAATGTTATATCAATCGCTCCCCCTGTTAAATGAGGAGCCAAATGAGCAAGATCAATGCTTGGAAACGCCACATATTTGCGCGTTTCCTTCTCAATCTCTTGTTGGGTAAAATGAGGGAATCGTTGCTTCATTTGTATTGAAAAATGACGAAACAAGTACTGCTGCACCTGAAATGGTCTATAGCCATCATATAAAATAAAGCTATAATTATTAGGCAACAACAAAAGTGCTTGCATGAGTCGCTCATATACACCCTCACGTAAATAAATTGCACGTAAACTATTAGGAATTTTTTGTTGATAATAAATGGGCTCTATAAATATTCTAGGGCAGTCTTCTCTGATTTGAATTAATGGCTCCCCATTTTCATAAATGGCCGGCGTTGACTCCTTCATCGAACAATTATCTCGTTCAATGGGTTGAAAAACGGCGTACTCTATTGTACACACCCCCATTTCAAGATTTCCGGAACATATTTTTAGATAATTCAGTTTTTTAAATGAATGTTAGCATACCTTAAAATCATTGACTAGATAAAAAAGTTAACATGACAAAATAACAGCTATTCTCTTCTTTCCAAACAAAATCAGTCAATCCTATACCCAAAAGGTCGAAAAGCCATGTTTTTTCACTTATTTAAAAATTTTATTCATAGCTGTACTGGAAGATTACTAAATAAAACAAAAATGACGGAAGGAATCAAAAAATTGAAAAAGCAGCGACTTCATTTGCAATAAAAAACCTCCATTTTGAATAAACATTGCTCAAAATGAAGGTTAATTATTTCCAACTAAATAATATTTTTTTATTATTTCACGCACTAATGATGATGTTTCATATACAGTGGAACGGATATGACATTTTATAATTTCCTCATTAAGACTAAACCAAAACTACGAGTATAAATTCCTCTTAGATTGATAGTTATGTATGGTGATCGCTAATAGATTCTGCTGGCAAATTGGCAATCACGAAGCCCTAGTTCCCTCAGTTGCTTCTTTATCAACTGTGCAATACGCTCGCTCTGTATTGTAACGATTACGAATAGACCGTCCCGGGATTCTTGCGACATTCGTTCTAGTGTACTAGGCAAACTTACAGGGAGTCCATTGATGACACAGCCGACTTTTTGCTCGCTGTTATCCAAAAAACCTTTTACATTGTACCCCGCGTTCTGCAAGATTCTAGCTGTGCCTTCGCCGCTATATCCTGTAGGGAATACATAAATCATCTCTTTGTCCTCTTGACCGTACAACAATGCCAATGTCGTTTCTACAACCAATGTACGGTACATACATATTCCGATGAAAGGGCCATACACGTTGATCAATTCAAATAAATAATAATTCCGCGGCAATTTTTCAACCAGTGGAAAAATGTCCATATTCTTTTCAATGATGTCAGCTAATTCATGTAACTCCCTTCTACAAAACGTATCGCAACGGGTTGCGAATAAGCCAAGTAGAAAGTCAACACGCGAATAGATGAAGTCGCGCCGGGCATCTTCATAATTTTTTTCATGAAGAAACCTCAGTAAATGCAAAGTTACGATGAGATGAGACTTGCTGTTTAAATATTCTTTCGTTGCCGTTACCGATCCGCTTGCTCTTGGGCGATAACAATAAAAAGGCTCATTCAGTAAAGCGAATGTATTGGCGCAACATATTACTTTCGGAAACCATTCCTCATCCTCCGAATGACATCCTTCGGGAAACGTAATGCGGTTAGCCAATAATAATTCTCGGCATACAATCAATTTCCAAGAGGTGCATAACAGCTTAGGCAAGCCGAGCAGGTATTCTGCCATCGAACTTGAACAACACTCTTTAAAAACGTCTGGATCGAGAGTGACGTCATTCGTAATGTACGCCCCTTTTTCCGGTACGCAAACAAACCGCCCCATAAGCACATCTGGACTAGAACGCTGTAATAAATCTTTGATTTGTAAAAATACCCCATATGTATAATAATCGTCGCTATCGCAAAAATGGACATAGTCTCCTGCTGCTATTCTTAAACCTGCATTCCTTGCCCCCGCAGGAAGGCTATTCACATCCAGATGAATTGTTTTGAAATGTTTGTAACGTGCTGCATAAGCATCACAAATACGGCCACTATGATCCGTTGATGCATTATCGACTAATATAACTTCATAATCGATATCAATCTGGTTTAAGATGCTTTGAAGGCATTCGTCCAAATACGATTCGACATTATATACAGGGATAATAACACTTAGAATCGGCATGTACTCCTCCCTTATGTCACCGCATAACATACAGTTTCACAAAATCCATCGCTGTAATGCCTCATAAATAGTTTATATTCTGGTACTAGCTGCTTTAAATACAACGGTATTTGTACGATATCCAACGGTTTATGATACACGCATATAGCAAGTTTTGGTTTATATTCTCTTATTGTCTGCTCTGCCCCTTTGAGCGCTTCTAACTCTGCACCTTCTATGTCCATTTTTATAAAGGTAACGGGCTCCCCCTTGAGCGCTTCATCAACAGATATAACAGAAATTTCAATATTTCCGTTGGCGCTTAACCCGCTGGCTACACTCCCCTGTGCATTGAAGAGGAGATGGTCTTTTTGACTCCAAAGGCCGCACGGTATAAGCTCAATATTTGCCGATTGTGCAAACTTGTCAAGAAACTGTTTATGTTTAAGTTCCTCCGGTTCAAAAGCATAGATTCTCTTATACTTTCCTCCCGTTTGCTCAAGAAACATTTCTACGGTATCGCCGGTGAAAGCCCCTCCGTCAACAAAGACTTCTTCCTCAGACAATGCGATTATATCGGATTCGAAATACTGGGGAGCCTCGCTTTTCAAAGGAATCAGATGTTCACGGTTCCCAGTAATACAATAATTAATTCGTTCATAAAAAACATGCTTGGACTGTTCATCTGCAAGCATGTTGTAAACAGTGTTAAAATCAGCGGTATGCATACTCACTACCGCTGAGTAATTCCGGAATAATAAATAAAAAGCAATGTCTGATGCGACAATATGTTCAATCAGGTTGTGGTGCAATTCGTTTTCTTTTAATTGAACAGATATTTCTTCACTGTATTGATATGATGTAATAAGAATAATACTATCACTATACTTTTTCTTTAGATCATCAAAGCTTATGACAGGAACCCCCTCTATTTGAGTTCCCCGCTTTCTTGAATCATTATCGCAAAAGAGAAACCTGTCGGCTATATGATGAGCCCTGAAATATCTCAGGTATTCAACCCCAATCTCGCCAGCACCAAATAAAACAATAAAAGTACTTTCCGATTTTTTTAGAAGTTCGGCGCATTTATCGATAATTAACTCTAGGTAACTAGGCTTATTTATCATCAAATCGAACGAAATATCTTTTACCATTCACATCTCCAATTCCCTTTCAATAATATCCAGTTTATTCAAATCAAAAAGAAAATAGTCCAACTAGGTTTCGTTGTTTTTTTCTGCCGCGTTTCATCGACTACCGTTTTCTTCAAATACCGACGGAAATTCGGAGGCTAAATTCCTCTTCGTATCTTTTGTACTAGAACCAACACTGTACCATCAAACATCGCAATATTTTCATTGAACAAAACCATAGACATAAGACATCGATTTGTGGAAAGCGAGGGTTCAAACCATTCGTCATTGTTTCATGTACGAAAAAAGGATTGAAACGATTCATGCCCTTATAAACGAAGCTAAAATCTGACCCAGATTTTGGTTTTTCGACATACGATTGAATTGCATATCATATTCTAAAATGTATAATTTTTCACAACGATAATTTAAGGATACTTAAACTTTTCACCAAAACCTCATCCCAGCATATTCATCGACATATTATATTTCATCGGGGACTAAGGAGATAACCAGATAACTGGCTTTTCTATGAAATGTGGCATTATGTTTAATTTTTCGACAGACAATAAGAGGCATAGGACCACTCAAACAAGTCCCCCGTATTATTCCAAGAATAAAAACAAGTCACGATTTTCTGTGTTCCACACTGACCTGTGACCACATTCAAACTTTTGTAACGTTTGTCGTTGACATCACCAAGAACCTTTTCCCTTTTGGACACAGGCTTCTATTCGCAGTCATAACATTCGTCAATACCTCAGTGACGAATAAAAAAAACTCTCTTCAAACTAAAGTATAAGGGAGCATCAATTAACTGAATTATCATGCATTTAAAGAGGAGCAAAACAATGATTTGCTTTCGGTCTTTTAGACCTAAGGCTGGAATGGAGGTTCGTATGAAAGTAGTAATTCTCGCGGGAGGTTTTGGTACTCGCATAAGTGAAGAATCATATTTACGACCTAAGCCGATGATAGAGATCGGCGATGCACCGATTTTATGGCATATTATGAAGATTTACTCTCATTATGGCTTCAATGAATTCATAATTTGTTGCGGTTACAAGGGATATATGATTAAAGAATACTTTGCCAACTATTACATACACCGTAGCGATATGACATTTGACTTTACAGCCGAGAACAAGATGATTGTACATGCAAACGTTGCGGAGCCATGGAAAGTTACCGTTGTTGATACGGGGTTGTACACACAAACTGGTGGACGTATTAAACGCATTGCCCCCTATATCGGCAATGAGCGGTTTATGATGACTTACGGCGACGGTGTCAGTGACATTAATTTAACAAAACTCGTACAAACGCACGAAAATTCAGGAAAGATTGCCACATTATCCGCGATTCAACCAGGTGGACGATTTGGCATGCTTAACATCAACGACCGTGACGGAACAATAACTGGGTTTCATGAAAAGGCGCAAGAAGATGGTGTTTGGATAAACGCAGGGTTCATGGTGATGGAACCAGAAGTCTTTGATTATATAGATGGAGATTCAACGATTTTTGAGCGTAAGCCGCTTGAACGCTTGAGTGCGGATGGCAAGCTAGGTGTCTATAAGCATAACAAATTCTGGTCCTGCATGGATACGGCTCGGGATAAAGGGGTACTTGAAGCGGATTGGGCGAGTGGCAATGCGAAGTGGAAAGTGTGGGTGGATTAAATCATCAATCTTTTCGGTGATAGTGCGGAAATAGTCTAAACCAGCAGAGGAAACCGTATATATGGTTACGAACTGGATATGGATAACTTTAGCAAAACGACTGTCCGCCAACTAGAATGTCACACTGGTACTAAAGGGATTATGGAATTAAGAAAACGAATTACTTTTTACTCATAATGCAACACCCTGCGGAATCGTCACTTATTTACAGCATAACTAGCATAGAGGAATACCACGTTCTGGTATTTGCTTGACTATTATTTTGAAGATAAGGAATACAGTGTATTGCCACCTTTCATTAAAATGAATATTAAAAACGCTACATGATTCCACAGAAATAAATGCAAGGTAAACCAAAACTTACAATTTACATATACCATAATCTAGAAGAGATTTCTAAATTACCGAGGACAAATACTCGGTATTCAGAATGATTATATGTGCTATGACACCATATTGTATGTGGGATAGGAGGAAAAAAATGCGTATTGCTGTGTTTGGACTTGGCTTTGTCGGACTAACCACTGCGCTCGGTTTTGCGGACAAAGGTTTTTCTGTGTACGGATATGACATTAACAAAGAGCACTGTGCAGTGATATCCGGCGGAAAAGTCCCTTTTTTTGAGCCAGGATTGGACGACGCGCTCGCGCGGAATCTCGGAACAGCATTCACCTTAGTGGACTGTGCAATAGAAGCGGCGTATAAGAGCGACATCTGTTTTTTCTGCGTTGGAACGCCGAGTTTACCTGACGGTAGCGCAGATTTGGAACATTTGCTATTTGCAATTGACAGCGTTCTTGAAACAGTCTCCCCAGTCTGTGTGCTTGTCGTAAAATCCACGGTTCCGCCGGGAACGCTTAGCGAACGAGTCACGCCGCATGTCCGTGCAAAGGGAGCAAACAATCCGGTTGTGGTAAACCCGGAGTTTTTGCGCGAGGGTAGCTGCTGGGAGGATTTTATAAATGCTGACAGAATTGTCTGCGGCGTGACTGACGATACAGCAAAAAGTGTGCTCGCAGAGCTCTATATGCCGTTTGGCGCGCCACTTCATTTTGTAGAGCCTAACACGGCTGAGTTTATTAAATATTTATCAAACTCCTTGCTTGCAGCACTAATCAGCTACTCGAATGAGATGGCTCTACTAGCAGATGCAGTTGGCGGTATCGAAACGGCAAGGGCGTTTCGCATTCTGCATGAGGACAGCCGGTTTGCTGGCGCTGAAATTAGCAGCTACATATATCCCGGCTGTGGTTACGGTGGGTATTGCCTGCCGAAAGACACAGCTGCCCTTGACGCTGTCGCACTAAGCCGAGGATTCACGCCGCGAATACTTGAAAGTGTAATTTCTCTTAATAACGAAATGCCAGATCTGACTGCTCGAAAAATTGCTCATGCGGCAGGCAAAAAAACTGAGAAAATCGGTATACTCGGTCTGTCGTTCAAACCAGGCTCTGATGACGTCCGCGACAGCCCAGCGGTGAAGATCATCAAAACATTGATACGTGACGGTTATGTTAATATCTATACCTATGACTCACTTGCTATGCAGAAATTTCAAAACATGTACAGACTTCCCATTACTTATTGCGAATCGCTGCACGAAGTGTGCAAAACTTGCCGCACGGTCGCACTTGTAACCGCATGGGAAGAATTTAAAGGAATTGATAAGACCTTTCCGGATACACACTTCGTCGATTGCAGGTATTTCTTAGACAATTAAGTGTTAATTGGACTGACGTGGCAAAACATTTGTATAGATAAGGAATGGTGAACAATATGTCGGATAATAGAATTTTACTAGAGGACTTGCGGCGCATCATGGATGGCTTAACAGAGTACGAGCGCAGTGCTTTAACAGGAAGGAAAATATTAATTACGGGCTTTGCTGGCTCCCTTGGATTTATGCTGGTGCAGTTTTTTGCCCACTATGGACAGCTACTTGGTGTAAAACACATATACGTGCTTGATAATTATATTTTCGGAAAGCCCAAGTGGGTCCACGCAATAGAAAGCCACCCCCTGTTTACGGTGCGCAAGGGCGATGTCATTCGGGAGGATTTTTCGTTTGCCGGCGACGCGGACCTTATTTTTCATATGGCGTCACTGGCGTCTCCTGTATACTACAGATTGCATCCAATCGAAACGATGGACGCCGACGTTGCCGGGCTACGGCGCCTGCTTGACTTTTACAGTGGCAGAGGCATTTTCAATTTATTGTTTTACTCCACCAGCGAGGTTTATGGCGATCCTGAACCAAAAATGGTGCCAACACCAGAAAGCTATTGGGGCAACGTTAACAGCTCAGGACCACGCTCCTGCTATGATGAATCAAAACGGTACGCCGAAACGCTCTGTTATAATTTTCATTATCAGAAAGCCTTCCCAATAACGGTATTACGGCCGTTCAATAGCTTCGGGCCCGGACTACATTCAAATGATAAACGCGCCCCAGCAGATTTTGCGATGAATATTTTGCAGAATGAACCAATTGTCTTGTACAGCGACGGTAAAGCGACTCGTACCTTCTGTTATACTTCGGATACGACGCTCGCGTCGCTAAAATGCGCATTGTACGCGCGATACGACATCTTTAATATCGGTAACGACACGGAAGAAATGACGATTTTGGAATTAGCGGAGCTATATCGTTCCGTTGGGAATTCCCTCTTCGGGTATAACGGGAGCATCATATTTAGTGAGCATACAGACAAACATTACAATACAGACAGCCCACAGCGCCGCTGTCCGGATTTAAGCAAAATAAAAACAGTATTGGCTTACACGCCGACCGTAGATACGCGTACTGGAATAGAACGGTATTTGAGGTACTTAGAAATGAACGGGAATAATGAAAAATAGTTCATAAAAGAGGTGTAAATATGCAAATGTCTGGGCAGAGACCGCTTGTAAGCTTTATCGTAAGTGTATACAATCTAGAGCGTTATATTGGTGCGTGTTTGGACAGCATCATTATTCAGCCCTTTGATGATTATGAAATCGTTTTGGTTAATAACAATTCTACTGACGGAAGTGATGCCATTTGTAGAGAATACGCAAAGCATAATAAACAGATACGATATTACGCGCTGACCGGTGAGTCGATTTTCGGCAGGGCGGTCATATACGGCACCCATAAAGCGTGTGGACAATATATACATTATATAGATGGTGACGATATGTTAGCTCCGGGCGCATATGGCGAAATAGCAAATATTTTACGAAACAATGCTCCCGATGTGCTTTTCGGGCGGTTTAGTACGGTTTTAGAGGAAAGTATCATTAATTTTACTGACACATCTTATCAAACTGAACGTATTAACGGGCGAGATAAGGATCAAGCTCTTGAATACCTAACCGAAATACAGCCGTTTAATATAGCAACGTGGCGACTGATTTTTTCACGAAAATTACGGGAGTATTATAATGCGTCCATAAAAAGTTTAAAGACGCCAGCAAATATTTACCATGATGTCTACGTATCTATCCGTACTTTACTCTCGGCGCGCTCGGTACACTATGTTGACATGTTGGTTTACATATACCGTGTGCGTTCTTCATCAATTTCGAGAATACCTCCATCCAAGGCTGTCTCGGAGTGCTGCAAGCTGTTGCACTCTTTGACGTTGTTGATGCGCTATGTGGCAAAAACGGAACAAGAGCGGGGTTTTGTCCGCGTCTATATGGAACAATTTCGTTACCAACTCATTGCTGCATTATGCACCGTAAGCAATGAACAACTAACCGAAAGCGCCACCGAGATAGATAGATACTTGGAGCAAAAAAATTTGGAAGATACGGACACGAGCTCGAAAGACTACGGCTGTTCTGTAATTGATACACTATTATCAGAGGGCACTGTAGTGGGCCTTGCCAGTTTACGAGTACAATACTTTAACATAATTGAGCAAATGGCCAGGAAAGTTTTAACAAAGAAAGGACAAATATATATTGCTCCAACGGGCCATATTGGTTTATATTTAAAAACTGCTTTTGAGGCAAGCAACCTTTCTTTTTCTGGTTTTTTTGACAACGATGTACAAAAAAATGGAATGTTAGCTGATGGAATTCCTGTTTACCTCCCTGCCGCTGTAAAGAAAATTGCTGGTGACAAGCCAATCACAATCCTGATTGTATCCGGATACCAAAATGTGAGAGAAGAACTCAGGAGACAGTTTATCGCGCTTGGTATTGATGAAAGCGATTTGCTTTTCGTCGAATTTTAACATCTGGAGAGGTGTCTATGCCGTTTATTAGCGTTATTTTGCTTACATACAACCGTGAGCAGTACTTGCCAGCCATGCTGGACTCCTTGCGGAATCAGACATTCGGTGATTATGAGCTAATTCTAGTCAACAATGGTTCAACAGACGGTACAGCGGAACTCTGTACCGCTTACGCAGAAGCGGATGCGCGAGTGAAACTATTAACAATTTCGCAAAACATCGGTGCATCGTTTGGACGCAACAGCGGTCTTGCTGCCGCTACAGGCGAATATGTTGTATTTGTGGATGACGACGATCGATGCGAGCCATCGATGCTCTCGTTTCTCGCCGATCTTGCACGTGAAGAGAATGCCGACATTGCTATGTGTGGTAGCTATAACGATTTCGGGGATAGGCTGGAGCCGTACTTCATTTGCAATGTTCGGTTCGTTTTTGACCGATTACAGGGATTAAGAGAGTTATTAAAACGTCGCCTTTACAACGCCGCGCCACCGCCCAAGATCTTTCGACGCAGTTTGTGGACGGGACTGTCATTCCCGGACAATGTACTGGTGGACGACATTCACGTTATCTACAAGGTATTTGAGCGAGCAGGGCGAATAGCTGTGTGGAATATGCCGATGTATTATTTTAGGAAGCACTCGTCCAACATGACGGCGTTTATACATAACAAGCAGATGACGCCGGAGTTGCTTGATGAGTATTTGGCGATGTATCAAACACGAGCAGAATACCTCTCCAAACGTGCACCGGAAATTGTTGAAGATATTGAAAAATCTTTGTTCGCTTTTATGCAACGTATGTGTGAGAACATCAAATCAAACCGCTTAATGGGCTTTGAAAAGCAACTAGAGTATATGATGAATTACCTAGTTAATCAGGGAGAGTAACCAACTACGACAAGATGTAATTGCGTCCTGATTTTGAATTGTGTCAGCACAATTCATTCCTTTGAAAACCCGTGACATCCGCCAGCTCAGTCGTTGCCACAGGTCGTGGCGTTCTTAGACTAAGTTTCTCTATTTCAGTAGGTGTTTGGACACCCACTGAAAAGGTACCAAAATCGCATTCATCTCACCACCTATAGAGGTGGAAGGCTTCCGCTGAATAAAGATAAAATGCGGGTCGCTAAAAGATATACGAATTTTCCAAATTGATATAACCGACGCCGCCTGTACGCTGGTCGATTCAAATTGCACACGCATTTGTGGTAACTACAAGGAGTCCTTCTTAATGTACAAAGAAACATTCTGTATAAACGCACATAATCTATAGGAGATGAAAAAAACGTTAATTTATAAAAATATTTTTATATGCTTAGGGGATGATGTTGCTTGAAAAAGTGTATTTTCTACACATACGCTTATAATGCGGAAAAAACGATAGCTCGCGCGATTGAAAGCGTTATTGCCCAGACTGACCAGAATTGGGTTTGGTATTTATTGGATAATGCTTCGACAGATGGAACGGGCGAAATCATCAAACAATATGCTTCCAAAGATTCGCGTATTATTGCGCTTAGAAACAAGCAGAATCATGTTCATGAAAAAGGGCATAGTTGGACAGAAATAATTGAGAATTACGATGAAAGCGATTATTTCTGTTTTCTCGATGCAGACGATGAATATAAAACGAACTTCTTGACAAATATGGAACGATTTATATCAAATCACAATCTCGACGTTGCCGCTTGTGGACATGATTTTATCGATGAAACAACCAAGGATCTAATTGCTGTTCGCAGATTGGGTCAAAACCTCATATTAGATACACCAGAAATGTTTAACACATATTTTACTGATTATCATCAGTTTATGAGGACAGTATGGTGCAAACTTTACAAGGTGTCGGTTTTACGCAGGTTTAATTTTTCACGTATACCAAGTTTGCACTACGGTGCAGATACACTGTTTACAATTGAAAATTTTCGTAATGCCAGCCGTGTCGGTATCCTCGCAGACTCATTACATAAATACTATATGAATCCACATTCTTCTTCGCATCAGTTAGACGCTAGTCGTATTACTTGCGACCGTATACTTGACGATACAGCACGCGCGTTTCTGATTGAAAAGTGCGGAGCCATCAGCCTGCAGAACGAGCAATTTCTTCATGTTGTCTACTATAACGGAATATACGACACGATAGGCGTTATACTTAAGGAAACCTTGACACAATATGCAAAACTGCAAAGCCTGTATGATGTATTAACCCACAAAAAAACCAAGGAACTGTTCCAACAAATCGCTTTTCCTGATGAGGAGTTGGATTTACTGCGCACTCCAGTTATAAACTGGCTTGTTGGACAAAAAAAATATCAAGCCTTCAACAGCGCTGAAATGACCGTTGAAATACTAATGGCCATCTATCCACACTTATCTCAATTTATAAAAAAAGAAACACTAAAGTATTTACTATTGGAAATTCCTGATATGATCCCATATGTTCTACGAAAAGACTACAATAGCATGATTGAACGTTTTCAATCTTGGTATAAAACTCGCAATGTAGATGATCCTTCGTTAACAGAAATGGAAATCATCGCGTATCTTGCCGTAAAGCCGGATGACCAGCTACTGTTGCTTTTTTTAGACATCAAAAAGAAACGACCTTTGTCGTCAAAAAAATTGAATATTGACTCGCAAATTGCCAATCTACTCACAAAGTATCCTTTGCTCCAAAATATCAGTGACGACTTAGTAGCTATTTTTTCAAATACGGTTTGTTGGATAATGAAGGGAGATCTTAACCGTGCGTTTGATGAGTTTATCTCTACTTCACAAAACACTGAAATACCTGACGCTGAAGCTTATATCTTGTTAGGTCAAAACTTGTCAGCTGCTGTAAAAAATCTCTGAGGCATATACATTTCCGCACGATTAGGAAGTAACAGGTACACCTGCCAAGTTCACGCAATTATTACCGGACGAACCGTTCCGAAGTTTTGCATAGAAGTAAATCGAACTACGATTATCTTTTGTGTCCTGACGCAATGAAAAATTAAAAATATTTTGCAGTTTTTTATCAATCAGTAATAACGGGCTGAAGTTAATATGCTCTACCATTTCATCTAATGACATCCCATCATTCATAAAGTTAAAATTCATAAGCTTCCACTTTATGTCCATTTCGACCAATTGTAGTCTGTGCCTGTGAAAGTGAATTTAAAATGGCTTCCTCGGTTGCTTCTGCGGCTGCTGCAAAAAATTGATTCATGATAGGATGATCCTCACGTAGTTGTGTACGTGTTTCGACAAGCTCATCTGATTGATGAGCGATACGATGTGCTGTTGTAAAGCCAATGACTATATCCCCACTACCATGTGAAAAGTGACTGCCTGTACGTCCAAGACCAATGCCACAGCGTTTAATAACACGTGTCAGTTGACGATTACTAAGTGGGGCATCTGTGGCAAGTACGATGATAATGGAGCCATCTGTTGGAGATATTATCGATTCGCTTTGATCGCTAGTAGCAACATATTGGTGTGTTAAAAAGTCAGAGCTTTGCCCGAAATTACTGAGGACCATACAGCCTACCATATAGTTCGTTGACCCATGTGTCACAATTCGAGAAGATGAGCCAATCCCACCTTTATAGCCAAAGCACATCATTCCTTTTCCAGCTCCAACTGCCCCTTCCTCTGCAGTTTCAGTGGATGCCTTGCGAATCGCTTCCAAAGCATGTTCAGGTGTAATTGGACATTCCCGAATGGAATTTAAATAACTATCATTACATTCCCCAACTACGATATTAATAGTTCCTGTTGAAAGTCCTATTTCACTATTCGTATCTAGCATAAATTGCAGCGTTCCCTGTGTTACAGCTGGAACGCCAAATGTATTCGTTAGCATAATGGGTGATTCAATAACCCCAAGTTCATTTACTTGTACGAGCCCTGTCGTTTTACCATAGCCATTTATGACATAGCTTGCAGCAGTAACCTTTTGCTGAAATAAATTGCCTTCATGCGGTAAAATCGCAGTTACTCCTGTACAAGCATAGGCGCCGTCTTGATTCATTTTCTCATCAAGTGTTACATGCCCTACACGCACGCCAGCTACATCCGTAATACAATTTTTCTCACCAGTTGATAATGTGCCAATGACGATCCCCATTTCTCGTACTTTTTTTGGCATATTAGTCATTCCTTATGAATCGCCATATTTACAGCAGCCTGTGCATGTAAAACTGTTGTATCAAAAATAGGTACGTTCACATCTTCTTGTTTAATAAGTAATCCAATCTCTGTACATCCTAAAATAATGCCTTGTGCACCTGATTGCACAAGATTCTCTATCACCTGTAAATAATAGTCCTTCGACGCTTGTTGAATTCGACCCAAGCATAATTCTTCATAGATGATACGATTGACTTCAGCGCGCTCCTCAGCTAGCGGAACAAGCACTTCAATGCCAAATCCCTCTATTCTAGCTCGATAGAAATCTTGCTCCATCGTGTACTTTGTTCCAAGAAGGGCAACTTTCTGTAAACTAGCTTTTTCTATTTGATTTGCTGTCGCATCAGCTATATGTAAAATTGGAATGGTGATTTTTGCCGTTATGATATCAATAACCTTGTGCATTGTATTTGTACAAATAACAAGAAAATCTGCCCCTGCACTCTCCAAAGATTGCGCTGCCTCTGCAAGGACTTGCCCTGCCTTTTCCCACGCTCCCTCAGCTTGATAATGCTCAATTTCTTGAAAATCTACACTATATAAAATACATTTTGCTGAATGCAAGCCTCCTAATTGTCGCTTTACCTCTTCATTCATCAGGCGATAATACTCTGCAGAAGACTCCCAGCTCATACCGCCAATCATACCAATTGTTTTCACGCATACTCCTCCTTTAATTTTATTACTATATTATCATTCTATCTCAAATAAGGAAATTTTCAAAAAGTTTTTAAACCTATCTTTTCAAAATAGCCAATATCTAATTTATAAGATGGGTATAGAAGCAACAAACAACATTTATACTAATAAAAAAGTAAATACCATCCTTCAAATCAATGCTAATAGTATACACAAAACCCATTAAATCAGTAATGATCAATACAAGGGAATAAAAAAGCGACAATTCCTACAACTATCCTAATTACCATATCCATCAGCAGAAAATGCCATACGTAACCTCCTTTTATTACAATATGCATTTTTCTTTTACATCATTATATTATTTTCTCGCAGTAAAGTTTCGACAGATGGTTCATCACAATATCTATTCTAAGTATAAGTAAGTCCTTCACTGCATTTGCACTTGAACTAGATATTTCAACTATTGGAAAAATATTTAGTAATAATATCGTTTTCTAAAATTCAGTATTTTCAAAAAGCGGATATATTACAAAAAAACAGTGTAAACTGAAGCGTATTGAGATTGGAGGTAAACAAAATGGAATGGATATCGAATATTGTAAATGAGACTAATAGTATTTTATGGACATATTTCATTATCACACTATTATTAGCTGCAGGGTTTTATTTTTCCTTTGGCACAAAGTTTGTTCAAATTCGACTTTTCCCTGAAATGTTTCGTTTAATAGTGGAAAAAAGAGATGGAGAGTCAGGTGTTTCTCCGTTCCAAGCATTCACGATTAGCGCAGCCTCGCGTGTAGGTACTGGGAATATTACAGGCGTTGCATTAGCAATCGGAGTAGGTGGACCAGGAGCAGTATTTTGGATGTGGATCATCGCCGTATTAGGAATGGCGACTGCCTTTATTGAAAGTACGCTTGCACAGGTGTACAAAGTAAAGGATGGCGATACGTTCCGTGGTGGACCAGCCTATTATATGGAAAAAGCATTAGGCCAACGAAAATTAGGGATTATTTTTAGTATTCTTTTAACGTTAAGCTTTGGCTTTATTTTTAATGCTGTACAATCGAACACGATTGCAACTTCTGTTGGTGAGGCATTCCATATTAAACCTTATATCATTGGTATTATGTTAGTTGTGTTAACGGCCATGATTATTTTTGGTGGCGTACATAGAATTGTAAAAGTTACGCAAGTACTTGTACCCGTGATGGCAGTTTTCTATTTAGCTGTAGCCCTTTTTGTTGTTGTGACAAATCTGTCTGAAATACCTGCCGTTTTCAAACTGATTTTCACAGAAGCGTTTGGTCTTAAAGAAGCAGCTGGTGGAGCAATCGGAACTGCTATTATGCAGGGCGTACGCCGTGGTTTATTTTCAAATGAAGCCGGTATGGGTAGTGTACCTAATGCCGCAGCTACAGCAAATACGTCACACCCTGCAAAACAAGGATTAGTGCAAAGCTTAGGTGTATTCTTTGATACAATTATGATTTGTTCTGCAACAGCGTTTATCATTATTTTAGCGGGTCTATATAATACAGGTGAAAGCAATGGAATTATTCTTACACAAAATTCCTTAGCTGTACATGTAGGTTCATGGGCTCCTTACTTTATCGCTATTGCAATTATTTTCTTTGCCTTTAGCTCCATCGTAGGAAATTACTATTACGGTGAATCTAATATTGAGTTTATGAATGCGCATAAAGGTTGGATGTTTGGCTACCGTATTTTAGTGCTTGTTATGGTGATGTTTGGTTCTCTCGCACAGGTACAGCTTGTTTGGAACTTAGCTGATCTGTTCATGGGACTAATGGCTATCATCAATATTACAATCATTATATTACTTGGTAAAATTGCCTTCCTCGTGTTAGACGACTTTACAAAGCAAAAGAAAAACGGCAAAAACCCTGTATTTTATGCAAAATCAATCCCAACATTGAAAAATACTGATTGCTGGGAAGAAGATCGATAATTATTGAAAAACGCCATTCCTCTGTTGAGGAATGACGTTTTTTTATGGAATCAATTATGTCTCGCCTGCAATTGTTTTTTGCGCGAAAGCGTAGCGGCAGCAGCACCGAGGTGGTCACTCAGGCATTTTCACAGGTTGTGAATTTTTTTAGCCTGAGTTCCTTTATTTCAGCGGGTGTTTGGACACCCTCGCATACATCTCACCACATATTTAGGTGGGAGACTTCTGTAACTGTCGTTTCACTTATGTTACAAAAGACATTTCGCTAAAAGAAGTTAATATTTAAATTGACTAATTAGCTGCTTTAGCTCATCTGCCATATGCGCAAGAGCTTGTGCAGAAGCATTAATTTCTTCCATTGAAGCTAATTGTTCCTCTGTAGACGCTGCAACGTCCTCTGAAGCAGCTGCATTTCCTTGTGCAGAAAATGCTAAATCCTCCGTAACAGCTGTCACTTCTTGTACACTTGCTGACATTTGTTCAGATGCAGAAGATACCTCTTCCATTTTAGGAGTAATTTTATCCATACTCGACTTAATCACTTGGAATTTCGTGATAGCTTCGTCTGATACATGTAGTCCATTTTGAACATCTTCTGTAACTTTTGCCATGATGTTGACAGATTGTTCTGTTTCTATTTGAATGCCA